>CAYJVI010000095.1:0-4363 GCA_964373595.1 uncultured Methanosarcinales archaeon
GCTAGAAGAAAATGGAACAAGTTTATTAAAGTATCTTAAGTGGGACAGTGCCAAACGGCCCGCCAAAGGTACTGATATTAATGGCATAAGATTCCTGGAAGGCATAAAAGTCGGTCTTGACGCCAAACAGCTTTATCACCGGGGTCAAGCATCTTCCTTTTCCCAGATCCCTGCAGAGTTCATCCAGTTCTTTGGGAGTAAGATCGGCATTCTTCTTTTTTCCATGGCGCTTTTGAAAGAGGGAGCTATTCCGGTATATTTTTTCCCGGGCTATTTTTTCATGAAGCATCTCTTCCAAAGTTTGCTCATTTTTAAGGAAATATTCTTGTAATCTTTTGTCCATTTCCTTCAGCGTGTCCCAGACAAGAACTTCGACCATTTGCTGGTAAGAGCAGGGCAGGTTTATAATAATTACGAAGATTTTAAGACATAATCTTTTTTAGGACATAATCTTATTCCGCAGATAATGATCGCACAACACCAGCGCCGCCATGGCTTCAACAATGGGGACAGCCCGTGGAATGACACAAGGATCATGCCTTCCCTGCGCTTCTAATTCTACTTCTTCGCCAGCAGCATTTACGGTTTTCTGTTTTTTTCTGATGGTGGAAGTTGGCTTAAAAGCGACTCTGAAAATAATGGGCATGCCATTGGTGATGCCGCCCTGCACTCCGCCGGAGTTATTGGTCTCAGTCACAATTTTCCCCTCCCTAACTGCAAAAGGATCGTTATGTTCGCTTCCGTACAGCTCTGTTCCGGCAAAACCAGATCCAATCTCAAATCCTTTGGTAGCATTAATGGATAACATTGCTTTTGCTAAATCCGCTTCCATTTTGTCGAACAGTGGCTCTCCCCATCCAACTGGAACATTTCGGATCACGCATTCAATCACCCCGCCAAGGGAATCGCCTTGTTCTTTTGCTTCTTTCACTGATAAAATCATTTTCTCGGCAGCAGTTTGATCCGGACAGCGTACTATATTTTTATCGACGGTTTCGCGTGTTACGATTTCTGCATCTACCGTGGCAGCCACATTTTTAATCTTCTTGGTGTAGGCAACAATTTCCACACCAGCTTTTTCTGCCAGAAATTTCCGTGCAATAGCGCCGGCAGCTACGTTGCCTGCGGTTAATCGCGCTGAGCTTCGTCCCCCGCCAAAAGGATCGCGGATGCCATATTTTTTGTCATAGGTAAAATCGGCATGGCTTGGCCGGAAGGTACTTACCAGTGGTTGATAATCCTCGGATTTGAAATCCTGATTGAAAATAATGAGAGAAATTGGCGCTCCCGTAGTCTTCCCATTAAAAACACCGGAAAGAATCTCTACTTTATCCGGCTCTTTTCGAGAGGTGGTCACTTCACTCTGTCCGGGAATTCTCCTGTCCAGCTCTTTTTGGATGTCTTTTTCAGAAAGCGCCAGCAGGGGCGGACATCCGTCTACTACGACGCCAATCGCTTTTCCATGGGATTCTCCCCAATTGGTTATTCTAAACAATTCTCCGAAGGAGTTGCCGGGCATTTTCCAAAACCTCGTCAGTAAGTTCTTTTCCTTTCCATAGGCGGTATTGCTGCGCCGCCTGATAGAGAAGCATTTTATCTCCCGTAATGGCTGTACAATTATTCTGCTGCGCCAACTTTATAAATCTGGTGATGGGCGGGTGGGATACAATATCCATCACTACCTTTTCCGCAGGCATGTTGGCCAGGGGAGTTTCTTGCGCCTGCAGACCCATTCCCGCGCTGGTGGCATTTATGATAATATCATATTCCACGCTTCTTTTTTCCGCTTCTGCTGAAGATATATATTCGGTGTGGAAATCCCAGGCTAGTTTTTGCGCTTTTTCCAGAGTTCTGTTGCTGACGGTCACTCTTGCTCCTTCTTTGTGCAATCCGTAAACCACCGCTCTCGATGCGCCTCCCGCTCCCAGCACTAACACTTTTTTACCTCCCACTTCTGCCTTTTCCTGCAGTGCCCGCAGCGCGCCATAGCCGTCAGTATTATAACCAATCAATTTTCCGTGGTTATTGACGATGGTATTCACCGCGCCGATGCAGACTGCCGTTTCATCTATTTCATCTAGATACTGCATGACTGCAATCTTATGCGGCATGGTTACTGCAGCTCCTTTAAAATAATATTTTTTTATATTACCGATAAATTCTTCTAACTCTTCCTTTTCTACTTTCAGCGGAAGAAAACAAGCCTTCCTATTCTCCGCCTTGAAAAAAAGATTGTGAATCTGCGGTGAAAGAGAATGTTCTGCAGCTTCACCAATCACGCCATATATTTCTGTTTCCGGATCAATATTTTTTAGAGTGTATATCTCCTGCATTTCTTTCACGGTCAATTGTCCTGGCGCAGAAGTCTTATTTTTACCTAAAGAAGCAAAGGTAAGGAAGGAGCTGTATTTTGGCGCCAGTATTCTCGACAACACTCCATGAACTCCCATGCAGAAAGCAAGACAGTTTTTCTTTCCCTGCAGGAACCTGAAAATAGTAAAATTATCATTGATGGAATTTGCAGTGGTGACGATTTTAATGAAATCAGGACGATCTTGTTTCATTTCATCGTACTTTTTGTTTAATTCTTCTAATGATGGTGTTTTTGCAAAATCATGAAAGGAAAGAATGACTCTGCTTTTTCCTTTTTTCCGTACTTCTTCTATGCTGCTTTTTTCACCTTGGTCAAGGTCAACAAATTCAGCGCCAGCTTCCACTGCCTTCAGCAATAATTCTTTTTTTTCTCTTTGTTCCCCTCTGCAGGTCGCAATAAGAGGTTTAGTTCGCGCAGCAATCAGTTCTCTCAATTCTGATTCAGAAATATTTTTAATATAGTCAAGTCTTAACTCCGTCACATCGGCATATTGTTCAGCGTCAGCAAGATCACGCATTGCTTCTTCTACTGTTTCGGCAACAATTGGTATGCACAGTCTGGGCTTCAGTCCAAGCAAAGTGATAATCTCTTCTGCTGCCTGCTCTGGATTTTTGTTTTCGGTGGTGATCTCGAGGTCAGCAGCTTTCCGGTAGAGCGGTTCTCTGCGCAATAAAACTTCCTGCACTTCTTCGTCGCTTGATGTTGACGTCAGTGCTGGCCTGTTTGAATATTTGATTCTCTCTCTGATGACTGGTGCAGCCGCTTTTAACCAGATTACTGTTCCTCTTTTTTTAAGTTCGGCCATGTTTTTCTCGCTTTCCACTACTCCGCCTCCGCAATCAATAATCCCCCGTTCTGAAACAATATCCTGAATAACTTTGCCCTCAATTTCTCTAAATCTTTTCCAGCCGTGCAGATGGACAAGGGAAGCAATATCTCCCGTTTGTGTACTTATTTCTTCGTCGGTACTAAGTACGTTTCGCAGCAATTTTTGCGCTAGAAGTTTTGCTATGGTTGTTTTTCCCGCTCCGCGATACCCTATAAGAATAATATTATCGGAGCCGATCATTTTGGCGCCCAGTTCCCGCAATTTTTCCCAGTAATCAGGAAATGATTTTCCAACCACTTCCGGCGCGGCAATTTTAATGCCGGGATATTTTAATCCCAATAGTGCAAAACTCATAGCCATGCGGTGATCGTTATGGGTTTCAATTATTGCCGGTTTCAAGGCAGCGCTTCCAGTAATGTGTAATGCATCATTTGTTGCTTTTACTCTTACACCAAGCTTGGACAATTCCTGCGCAGTTTTTTCCAGGCGGTCGCATTCTTTGTACTTAAGATGCCCAATGCCGGTTATTCTGGTTGTTCCTTCAGCGCAGGCCGCAACCACGGCTAAAGTTTGCACTACGTCGGGCATAGTATTCATGTTTACGTCGATAGCAGTTAATTTCTCGGTTCCTTCTACGGTAATCCAGTCCTTTCCCCGCAAAACGCTACAGCCCATTTTTTCCAGAAGATCAAAAAATCGGGCTTCCCCCTGCTGCGCCTTTAGATCAAGACTGGTGACAGTTATTTTCCCGGGAACAATTGCTGCCGCAGCCAGGAAGTAGCTTGCTGAACTCCAATCTCCGGGAATAGTGTATTCCTGCGCTCGGTATAGTTGCCCGGATTCGATTCTAAAAGCGTTGTTTTCTGCGTGAACTTCCACCCCAAATTCTTTCATAAGAGCTACGGTCATCTCCACATATTCTTTCGAAACCAATGCCGAAATAACTTCTATATTCACTTCTTTTGCGGCATACGGCGCAATTAATAATAATGCGCTCAGGTACTGGCTGCTGACATCTCCTCGGATAAAAGTAGCCCCCCCCAGAAATGTTCCCCCCTGAATTTCAACCGGCGGATAGCCTTCTGCTGATGCTTTACATTTTATTCCCAGCTCCTGCAAACTGTTCAAAAGATCTTGAATGGGCCGCTCTTGAATCCGCC
>CAYJVI010000096.1:0-4351 GCA_964373595.1 uncultured Methanosarcinales archaeon
GTCCGATCAATGGTAATAGTAATATTTGTTGATTTGTTTACGTTATTACTACTATCATTTGCATACACGAAAACCAGATGGACTCCTTCCGTCAAGGCCACTACATTGAGATTGGCATTCCAATTGCCGCTGACATTAGTAGCAGTAAGGTTGAAAGGAGTGCCATTGCCGTTAAACATAAAGAGAACCACACTAATGCCGCCATCGTCTATAGCAGTAGCGTTAAATGCCCGTAGTCCGCTGCTGAAATTGGAACCGTTAGCAGGATTTAGAAAAGCAACTATTGGAGAGAAATTGTTCTCGGCTAAAGTTGTAAAATTACTAAAGGAAGTCACGTTAGCAAACAAGATTCCGGTTCCTGGAGTATACGTAACATTACAGCGAAAAGCGACATTGGTTGCATTGTCGCATTGGAATAATGGATCTCCAGCCGTGGTGGGAGTCTTAAATACACGAGGATTTCGACCATAACTTAAATTACGAATTTCAATCTGCGCGCTGGTATTTAACTTCTGGCTGTTAGCGAGGTCATACAACCCTGTTTTGTTCTGTTCCAAAAAGATAGTCTTTCCGACTATAAGTTCCATTAGGGATGTTAAGTTGCTCTTACTACTCCAATTGATTAAACCTACGGTGTTATTGTACACAAGGTGGTTTGTAGCCGTAGCGATTTCAGTGGTGAAAATGGCGTGTAATAATGTTCCCCTAGTACTATCTATGCCTATTCTTGTATTCATGAGTCTGTTATTGGCAGACGTCCCATTGACAACCAGGCCTCTTGAACTAGGGTCAACAGAACCAGTCAAGGAAAAATTTATATCATTGTAAAAGAGAAAATTATTATCGGCTTCTGCTAGTACAATGCCATCACTGCTGCTGCTGCTGCTTCCAAATGAGACATTATTGTAACTTAGAAAACTATCATTAACCTGGAATAATAATATGCCATGCGAGTCGGTGCGGTTCAGGATAATGGTATTATTTCTGAGCGTTATATTATTAGCGCGAGAAAAAAACATTGCGTAACTGTCCGTGCCCGCATTAGCGCCATTTTCAAATAGGCAATTTTGAATGATAGTGTGGTTAAAAGAATAAAAGCCAGTAGCAGTAGACCCGCCGCTGCTATTGACTCCATAGTCCTCCGGAATAGCGGCGTCGAAGGTGTCACCATAGCTAATTTTAAATCCCTGACAATCGAGTGTTATGCTGTCATTAATTATTGAGAAACAAGTTCCAGCGCCTCCGCTGACATTGCCCGTAAGGCGATAGGTATCCCCGCCAACGTTAAGAATCCGACAAACGGCAATATCCTGAACTGCCTTAATGCCTACCGCAGAGGGTTCTATTGTAGCTGCACCAGTTATTCCGCCTCTGGCAGTTAAAAATATCATAGAACCAACAGCAATAACCAAAGCTATGGCTAGTAAACTTACTACTTCCCCCTTTTTTTGAAAGTACATCTACAACACACAGAAATCCCTCTTAATTTATTAATATTTGTGTCTACGCGGTTCTATAGAAAATTTCACTTCGTCGCATTAAATAACCAGAAAGCCATTGGCTTCTGCCAATGGATGAATGTCTCTGGTTATTTATGTCACAAAGTGCTGGGTTAGACGCTTTCCCGTACTTTGCTGACTTTTCGTATTCTTTGCAGAACTACATTAATTCCCAGCAGAAAAAGAGCCGCTGCGCCGATCCATATCCAATCCATGAATTCCAGGGGAACAACATTAAAGGCCTGGGCAAGGAAAGGCACATAGAGTATAACCACTTGCAGCAGTACCGACACCGCCACAGCGCTTAGTAAGAACGGATTGGAAAATGCCGGCAATCGATACTGGGAGCGCACCAGATGCAGCCGTACTAATTCAAATATCACTAACGCTGTAAAGGCCATGGTCTGCGCTTTCATCGAGCTCCGATAAAGCCAGAATAAAACCAGGGTGACGACTGCCATGATGAGCCCGAGAATGACAATGTTAATCGTCATTTCCTTCGTAATAATTGGCTCTTTCGCTTTTCGCGGCTTGCGTTTCATAATCCCTTCTTCAAATGGATCAACTCCTAACGCAACTGCCGGCAGCCCGTCGGTCACCAAATTAATCCAGAGAATATGTATCGGTGTTAAAGGAAGCCCTAACCCAAAAAATGGCGCAAGCACCGCCATGGCCAAAAATATTACCAGAACTTCCGCAAAATTGCTGGATAACAAATAATTGACAAACTTCCTGATGTTATCATAAATGCCCCGGCCTTCCTCGATGGCATTGACAATGGAAGCAAAATTGTCATCAGTTAAAATCATATCTGAGGCTTCTTTTGCTACATCAGTTCCGGTAACGCCCATAGCCACGCCGATATCTGCTTTCTTCAGCGCGGGAGCATCATTGATGCCGTCTCCGGTAACTGCCACAACATAGCCTTTCTTTTTCAATGCCGAAACAATTTTAAGTTTATGCTCCGGATTCACGCGGGCAAAAATGTTGATGTGTTCTATTTCTTTATCTATATCTTTATCTTTAAGCTCATCCAGTTCCTGCCCGGTCACTGCTTTTCCGGTAATGCCCAGCTGCTGGGCGATGGCTTTGGCGGTGCTGCCGTGATCACCAGTCACCATAATTACCCGTATGCCCGCTTCTTCACATTTTTTTATCGCTTCCTTGACCTCTGCCCTGGGCGGATCAATCATGGCTTGCAAGCCGATAAAAACCATATCTTTTTCTGCGTCTTCTTTTCCCCGCACTTCCGGCTTGTAGGCAAACCCTAACACCCGTAAAGCCCTGCTGGCAAATAACTCGTTATATTCGATAATTTCTTTTTTCTTGCTGCGCTCTAAGCGATATACTTTTCCATCGACAAGAATTTTATTGCAAAGCTCAAGAACAATATCAGGAGCGCCTTTGGTATACGAAACTAGTCCTTTCTTGGTTTTGTGGATGGTGGTCATCATCTTCCGTTCGGAGGTGAAGGCAATTTCATCAACTCGCGGTTCAGTACGCTCCAGTGTTTCACGCTTTTGACCGGCTTTCTCGGCAGAAATAATCAACGCTGCTTCAGTCGGATCTCCTATAACTTTGGTTTTGTTGCCGGTAATTTCAAATTGGGCGTCATTGCATAATGCTCCGGTTTTAAGAAGAAGTTCTAATGGTTCAACATCAGCTTCTTCTTTATCGAGAAGGAATGAGCCTTTCCGCTCGTACCCTGATCCGGTTAGGTCATAGATTCTTCCGTCAGCCCATATTTTTGTGACCGTCATCTCGTTATGAGTCAGCGTTCCGGTCTTATCGGTGCAAATGACATTGACGCTTCCTAAGGTTTCCACGGAAGGAAGTTTTCGTATCAAGGCTTTACGCTTCGCCATGCGCTGCACTCCATGAGCCAGGGAAAGAGTGATGATAGCCGGCAGCCCTTCAGGAATAGCAGCAACAGCTAAAGCAATAGCGGTCAGGAACATGGCGGAAACGCCCAGCCCGGAAATGATTCCGGTGATAAAGATAATGACCGCAACAATAACCACTGCAACAGTAATATATTTCCCCAAATCGCCTATTTTTTTTTGCAGGGGAGTTGTTTTCTCGTGTGCTTCTTTAATGAGACCAGCTATTTTTCCCACTTCGGTGGCCATGCCTGTTGCTGTAACTACTGCCTTTGCCCTGCCATCAGTAACAATAGTAGAAGTGTACATCATATTTTTCCGGTCGGCAAGAGCGGTCTTTTCTGACAAAGGATTTATGTCTTTGCGCACCGGTAAAGATTCACCGGTGAGCGGCGCTTCCTGAGTCTTAAAATCGTGAACTTCAATCAAACGGGCATCAGCAGGAACCTTATCGCCGCTCTGTAAGCTGATCACATCTCCCGGAACAAGGGATCTGCTGTCAATCTGCCGCACCTTGCCGTCCCGCCAGACGGCTGCTTTTGGCGAAGCCATTTTTTGCAGGGCTTCCAGCGCTTTTTCGGCGCGTTCTTCCTGGAAAAAACCAAGAGCAGCATTAATTATGACGATAGCGCCGATAACGAAAGCATCAACATTTTCTCCTAAAAAAAGAGATATTCCCAGTGCGACTATGAGAATAAACACTAAAGGGCTGGAAAACTGGCGCAGCAGAATCTTAAAGACGTGAGTTTTTTCTTTGACCTGCAGCTCATTAAAGCCATAGGTATGCACTCGTTCTTCCGCCTGATGCGAAGAGAGGCCTTTTTCTGAAGATTGAAGAGTTTTTAATACATCAGTTACTCCAAGAGCGTGAAATAAATCAGATGGTTCTTTTGAAATCACTTTTTCTTGTTTCACAGTTCCCCTTTTTCAAAGAAGCAGAGAACTTTGAGTATATAAAAATATTTGTTTAGA
>CAYJVI010000097.1:0-4246 GCA_964373595.1 uncultured Methanosarcinales archaeon
GAAGTCCGCACCTACAAAAGACCTTCTGCCAAAGAAGCAGCCAATCTCTTAGGAGGGATATTGTTTTCCAGCCTTCGAAGACCAAGCATGTTTCCGGGCATAGCTCATTTCCTTTTAGGAGGAAAAGATGTTCACGGTTTACATTTATACGACCTTTTCCCCGACGGAAGCGTCACCAAAATTACTGACTTCATATCTTCAGGCTCAGGTTCGGTATTTGCCTACGGAGTATTAGAAACGCAATACAAGAAAGATCTCACTACTGAAGAAGGAGTGAATCTTGCCGTAAAGGCTGTCAACACTGCCTTGCAGAGGGACAGCGCTTCCGGAAACGGTATTGATGTGATTGTTGTCAACGAGAAAGAAATCAAGCGGGTGATGCATAAAGAATTAGTATGCAACTTGTAAACAAGTTTTCTATTCACCTGCTCATTTTTAGCGCACTTCCATTCGAATAAAAAAACCAAGCAGATAAGGAGATTTTAGCACATGCCAGACATATTAAAAGAAATCATTAAGGTTTTGCCAGAAGGAAAAATATCCGACGCAGTCTTCGAAGGAGCAAATATCGTCTTATACACAAAAGACAAGAATTACTTCCTTGACAACGAAGGGACCATCAGGGAAGCAGTAAAAGAATTCCGCAAAAGAATTGAGCTTCGCGCCGATCCAGCTCTCTGCCTGGAACCGGAAGAAGCTGAGAAAGCCATACGGAAAATTATTCCGGAAGAAGCCGGCGCGCAGGAATTCATTTTCGATCCGCCGCGATCCATGGTGATTGTCCATGCCGATAAGCCAGGTTTAGTGATCGGAAGGCAAGGCGAAATTTTGCGGGAAATTAAGGAAAAAACCTGCTGGGTGCCGCTGATTAAACGGCTTCCTCCTCTGCGATCCAAGCTCATTGAAAGCATCCGCGCAGTCCTGTACGAAAACGCAGAAGAAAGAAAAAAATTCCTTAACCGGACCGGACACCGCATTTACGACGGATGGCTGCGGGAGAAAAAACAGGAATGGATCAGATTGTCCTGTCTTGGCGCATCACGGCAAGTGGGAAGAACCTGTTTCCTTCTGCAAACCCCGGAATCGAGAGTGCTGATCGACTGCGGCATCGATCCCAGTCAAGACGACGCAGGATCGTATCCCTATTTTGATGCGCCGGAATTTAACATCAGCGAAATTGATGCTGTCGTGGTTACTCATTCGCATCTTGACCATTCCGGTTTGATCCCATACCTGTTCAAGTTTGGATATAGCGGACCAGTCTACTGCACTGCCCCGACCAGAGACGTGATGGTTCTCTTGCAGCTGGATATGGTAAAAATCCAGCGGGCAGAAGGAAAAGAGCCCATTTTCACCAGCGATGAAGTGCGCCAAATGGTGCTTCATACTATCTGTCTTGATTACGAAGAAGTTACCGACATTACTCCGGACGTGCGGCTTACTCTGTACAATGCCGGGCACGTTATAGGAAGCGCCATCGTGCACCTGAACATCGGAAACGGACTGCATAACTTTGCCTACACCGGAGACTTAAAGTACGCGCACACCAATGTTCTGGAAGCCGGCAACACCCAATTCCCTCGTCTGGAAACATTGATGATCGAATCTACCTACGGTGGAAAAGAAAACATCATGGCGGAAAGGGAAGCCGATGACTATATGATCAAAGTGGTCAAGGAAACATTTGAACGCGGCGGAAAGGTGCTCATGCCTGTTCTTGGATCCGGCCGGGCGCAGGAAGTCATGGTCATCCTCGAGCGGCTGATGCGCGAAAAACACATCCCGGAAGCCCCGATATATGCTGACGGCATGCTCTGGGACGTTACCGCTATCCATACTGCGTATCCCGAATACATGAACAGAAACATGCGGGAACAAATTTTCCATCGGGAAACCAACCCTTTTTTATCTCCGTTCTTCAAACAGGTAGGTTCAGATAAAGAACGCAAGAAAATCATGCTCGAAGAAGGCCCCTGCTTTATTTTAGCGACATCAGGAATGCTGATGGGAGGCCCCTCCGTCGAGTATCTCAAGGGATTGTGCGAAGGAAGAAAGCACTCCCTCATTTTCAGCTGTTACCAGCCGCCGGGCAGCCTTGGTCACAGGATTCGGGAAGGAGAAAAAGAAATGATGCTCCGGGACGGCACCAAAACCGAAGTTATGAAGATAAATATGGACGTTCACCGGGTGGAAATTACCAATCACTCTGATCGGCGGCAGCTGATGAATTTCATTAAAAGGTGCAATCCCCAGCCGCGGAAAGTGATCATTGTGCACGGAGAGAGTTCGCGATGCCTGGATTTAGCTTCGTCTATTCACAAAATGTTCAGGATTGAAACTGTTGCTCCTAAAAATCTTGAGGTTATCAGAATCAAATAGATGCAAATAGCAACTTTTGCTCTAGGATGTTTTTGGGGACCAGATGATTATTTTTCTAAATTGAAAGGTGTTTTAAAGACGAGAGTTGGTTATAGCGGCGGAACAACCAAAAACCCTAACTATCATAACTTAGGAGACCACACCGAAACGGTGGAGATTACTTTTGATCCGAAAGTTATTTCTTTTGAAGAATTATTGAAGCATTTCTGGAAAGAGCATCATCCGACGGTAAAAGAAGTGACCCAATACCAATCAATTATTTTTTATCATAATCAAGGACAGAAGAAAGCAGCAGAAAAAAGCAGAAAAGAAATGCAGAAAAACCTGAGCAGGGAAATAGTTACTGAGATCAGGAAAGCGGGAACTTTCTATGAAGCGGAAGAATACCATCAGAAGTATTTGCTGAAGAGGAAAGGGGTTTGTTGAGGCACAAAAATGAATATTTCAGATTATGTAAGAAGGATTAACTCATCTCCTGACCAAGCAATTTTAATAGATACTATATCTTTGGGAACACAAAAATATTTCCTGTTAGGAAATGGAAGCAATAAAGTCAGTTATGATAATCATCAATTGAAGGGTATGGCTGGAATAGGCATACAAATTGATAACGATTGGGGATACTATCGACTAGATTTTATCCGTCAAGGAGGACATTTTATTTATGAAGGGGAACTCTCTGCTACCCTAGAGGGACCCTTATTTAGCAAAAGTGAGATTATAGTTGGAACTCGAGAAATGATTGATCATTTGAGAAAAACCCCTCATTGGGAGACAGGAGCCGCATTTAAAGATAAAATAGACCGGTTATTAGCAATTGTCGATATCTGCGCAAATAATAGATTAAAATAATTTCTAACTCTTGACCTAAACTTTTATAAAACCAGTTACTTCTTTTACGCTTACGCCACGGTCGCATAACCCGGTATTGCGCAGGTCTTGAATAAACTTTTTTAAAAAAAGTTTACAGAAACGGCGACGTTTCTGAAACCCCAGAAATACGAAAGCATTTCTGTAGGGTTTAATCAAAAACCTCTATGAAGATAACCTGTCCCTCTGGGATTCCCGGTTCGAACATAAGGGCAGTCTGCCCTTATCAACCCCCGACGCTTCGGGACGAAAATCCGGGCCGTGGCGCTCTTTCAATCTATAACTTCAGGAGGAGATACCAATGACCAAATCGATGTTGCTGGCTTTAATTGCAACTAGTGTAATTTCCTGCAGCGGCAGTCTGCCGGGAACACTGCGGTATTATGAGCCAAAAGATGTCATTAAAAGAAGCGGAAACGAAACAGTGCTTTCATCGAACTTATTTCTGCATCAAAAATTGGTGCCTACGCTCTGCCTCAAATCCGCATACACCGCTGGCAATTCTAACGGGAATATTTCCTCGGTGCGGGCAACCATTCACTGCCTGGCCGGCATTTACGATAAGGGATTTTATGAAGGAATCTTTTTTCAAGACACGACTGGAGACGGATATGCTGAAAGAGTATGCAGAAGTGAAGGATTTTCTGAATTTAATAAAACCTTTCCACATGGCATAGCCGTAGACAAAAGGCGGAGAATTATAAATATACCGCCGGAAAATTGTTATATCCTGTCCTTTAATAAAGAAAAAAATCTGGGAAAATTGGCTGAAGATGCTAAACGCTGGGTTGCAAAAGAAAGCATAGATGATCTTTATATCTGGAGAAGTAAATCTTTGCAAAGAAGTTTTAAATAATGCTCTTCTTCTGGAACGTTCACGCCAGCGTCGCATAATCCGGTACTTGACGCAAGTCAAGATTTGCGCGAAGCGGAAAAGTGCGGCAGTCTCGAAAACTGCTCCCTTCGGGGATTCTCGGTTCAAATCCGAGCGCTGGCG
>CAYJVI010000098.1:0-4185 GCA_964373595.1 uncultured Methanosarcinales archaeon
GAATTACGGAAAAATTTAAAATTAGATAAGGAAATTAGCTGCCAAAAGTTGGAATTGAATGATAAAACCATCTTTATCTACGTGGTGGAAAAATTTTAAGGAATGAAAGAGAATGACTATGGCTGAAAAGACGAAAACGTACATTGAAGGCTTTGATGCACTCATAGAGGACGGTCTTCCTAAAGGGTGCAGCATTCTCTTGTGCGGAACTCCCGGAACGGGAAAAACTATTTTTGCTTTAGAGTATTTGTATAATGGTGCGGTGCATTCAAATGAAAAAAGCCTGTATATCACTTTTGAAGAAAATGCTGATAACTTGCGAAAACAGGCGCGGCAATTCGGCTGGAATCTGGAAGAGTTAGAAAAGAAAGGGAAACTCACTATCCTGGACATTGCGCCCAAGAGCATTATCGAAACCACCGGCAAAGATATTATCAGCAGAGTGCAGAAAGGAAAATATGATCGGCTGGTTATTGATTCGCTGTCGGCCCTGGCCATAAACACGCCCAATACCTTTGGCTCGGTGACGGACATTACTGAGATTTCCATTCGGCGATTTGTCTATCATTTTATCAGCGAACTGCGGGCGACTAATGCCACCACGCTCTTTATTTCGCAGACTCCAGATGAGAGAAAATTTTCCAATGATGGCGTATCAGAGTTCATTTGCGACGGCATAATTCATCTTCGTTTTGAAACGCTCGGCGGCAATTTTTCCAGAAGCTTATTAGTACGAAAAATGCGGAAAGTAAAAAATGATGAAGATCTCCATCCCTTCGAAATAGGCAGCAAAGGCATTAATATACATAATTTGAGATGAACCTAAAATGGAAAAGATTCCTACTCCGGATTTCATTCTTGAGCGCATTCGCCGCGGCGGAGCCGACTGGAAGGATGGCGAATTCCTTCTTATGGGGATGAAAGCATGGATTAACGCCGCTTTCTCGCAGGTTTTCCTGCAGCGGCTGCTGGAAGAAAAAACGGATTTGCATACTATTCAGGAGCTTCTCTATGCGCACGGACAATTTCAAGCGCGCGAAGGAGTGCGTATTTTTAACAAAAGATTTGGCTATCCGCAAACGTTCTCTGAAATTTCCTCCCTGCTTGATCTTCATTTAGGGCAGTTTCAAGTAACGGGAACGGGAAAATATGAATGGATTGTCAAAGACCCGGCAAATAAAGAATTTATCGTCAAGGGAAAATCACCGCTGGCAGAAGAATATGCGGCTTATTTTACTGCGGAAAAAAGGCCCGTTGATCATTTCATCCGCGGTCTTATGGCAGGATTTGTCAGCGAAACTCTGGGTGTAGAATTATATTGCTTTGAATCCGGATGCGTTGCTCATGGGAAGCCGCATTGCACCTTTGTCATAAAAGAAAAGCAGAAATTTGACCACACTGCAGAGGAATGGAAACTGCAGGAAATAAAAAATCCAGTAGATCTTCTTAAAGAGCTTTCCCCCTCCAAGGAGCCTTTACTTTAAAAGGTGTTATGAAATGCTTTTTCTAAAATGCCGGCGGCAGGATGATTCGAGGATCATAGTCGAGCGCTTTAAAAACCTTCGGATCCGGCGCAAATGGCAGTTCTTCCGGTTTACCGTGAAATATCTTTTCAAAGTCAAATGCGGTGAGGAAATACTTCTTATTCAAAAGATAACCCCCTTTCTGTTTCAAGATAAATTCTCTATATGGTTCAATTTGATAAAATCCTCTGCTTTCGTAGTATCGCTTCATGTGAGTCATGCCCATACCTACCAAGTGGGTTAATCCTTGCCGAACAGAATATTGCGCTGTTGCCGCAAGCAGTCCAAAATTAACTTCAGGCTGTCCCGGCGGCCAGGAAACCATGCGTGAATGCTCCATGATTTTTTTATCAGGGGAACGGAAATGAGCTAACGAGACTTCCTGTTCCAGCGGCAGACCAAGTTCTGTATCAGGAACCGCGCGGACGCAGCCGACATAATTTCCGGAAGCCATATCCTGCGCAAGAAAATTAACGGCAATATCATCAAATTGATCGCGCTCCATTTGATTTGGAAACTCCTCTGGATCAAGTAAATCAATGGTTTTGGTGTATCCCAAATAGCGGAGATGAAAAACTGCTTCCAGTTCTTCCTGCTTCCTGGCAATTCTAAATTGAAGATTTTGTTTCATGCTGTCCACCTCTTTTTTAAACTAATTATAAACGAATTATTTACCTGTGAATCATTTAACTGCTGCAACAAAGTAACTGTTTCCATAATAAAAATCATTGCGGGCCACAGGAATATCGGTAAACCCTACTTCCTGAAGAACTTCGGCTATTTTCTCTGCATCAAGAAAATGTTTCATAGCTTTGCGGGAAAGATTGAGCGTGGCCTCAATAACCAAACCTAAATGAGGACAATATTGCTGGGGATTTTCTTTCCCGGCAAATTCCAGAATTACCTGTTCTAAAAACAATTCAGAATTAAACCGCATATTTGGGCCGCTTACTACCAGTATGGCATTATCTTGCGCAACTCGCGCCAATTCCCGCAAAGGAGTACGATAATCGTAAGAATGATAAAGAGTATTAAGACAGACTATGCCGTCAAAAAATCTATCGGGGAAATCCAAAGAAAAAATAGTTTGCCGGGAGAGGATGATTCTATTTTGAGCCTGCGCTTGTCTCACCTTTTCTGCAGAGCACCGAAGCATAGCTTCATGCGTATCAACACCATACACTTTTCTGTCCGGAGAATCTAACGCTGCTGCAACTAACCCTGTTCCGATTCCTGCATCAAGAATTTTTGTTTTTCCCCGAAGAGCAGAAACCGTTTCCCGAACAAGATCCTGATAACAGGAAGTAAGAGGTAAAATCTGGTCATAGGCAAGTAGATATGAAGAATAGAGCTCTTCAAGAGACATATCCGGAGATTTATTCGTTGACATACTTATGCAGGATAATACACAAAGATAAATAGTATACGCCGAAGAAGGGATAAAATAATCTTTTTTTTATCCGAGAGATTTTTTCACTCGTGAACTTAGCTCATTTCTTTGCCGTCAGAAAGCAGAGCTGCCAGCCCACAGAAATTCCCTGCTCTGTTTTTCGAAAGGGAAGAATGCTCTTGACAATCTGCCCTAATTCTTCCAAAGAACATTGAGCATTATGCAGGCCGTGGAAAAAGCGGATAGCTTCAGGTTCATCGTTAAAATGCCACGAGATATCCTCCACCGCATAGTGAACCAGAGCAAGACCTGAACTGCGGCAGAATTCTTCGGCTGTATCTCGGGAAAGGAAGGAATGGGGATGGCCGTGAGGAGAACAATACTGTGGCTCCTGAATAGCATCAAAATATCTCTGAGACATAGTATTTTCAGCAACATCGCCGATAACAAGTACACCGTCGGGGACAAGAACGCGGGAAACTTCCTCAAAGATGCTGGTTCTTCCTCGGATGCCGGTATGGTGATCATTGTATGCAGTTCGGCGAACATCACAATGGTGAAAGGTTGCCAATGATATCACTTTATCGATGCTATTATCTGCTTCTTCAAAATGATAAATATAGGGGGAGGCAAAAGAGAAACACTTTGCATCGACTGGCAGATCATACTTCTTGCTGAAGGCAGCAACATGCTCTTTATTTTCAGCAACAACATCGTAGGTGATAATTTTTCCGTTTCCAGCTGATGGGCCTATATCTGATGGGTCTTTATCACTTGATAATGCTTTTGTAACTGAGTTTTTTCTCCTGACTGCAGAAGCCAGGGGAAGAGTGAGGTATCCGCTTCCAGTGCTAAATTCAATGATTTTTTCTTCTGGTCGAGGATTGGCATATCGAAGCATTCTTACTAACTCTTCTTCCCGTACTTTAGGAAATGAAGAATGAATGGAGAGAAAACGATTCCAGCGCGAGGCGTTTTCGAGGGTAAAAAATTCATCTATCACTATAGGAAGAAAGAGAAACTCTCATAAAAACGACACGACCAAAATTTATCCTTATACTAGATATTTTTGGCTTTACTCGGTGATTTTACCTGCAACTAAAAACAAAAAGGATAATTTTAGAGAATATTTATCCCTCACATCTAATCAAGAATGGCATCACTTTATCTTTTTTATCAACCTTTCTCCCGAAGAAACACCAGCTTAGGAACACGCTTGCGTTTTGAGAAGTGGATTATTACCAGAAGGGCAGCTATGAGGATCACAAAACC
>CAYJVI010000099.1:0-4180 GCA_964373595.1 uncultured Methanosarcinales archaeon
CCACTTAACCACAAATGGTTAAAAGGGGGTGACAAATCCAATGAACCTAGACAGTCATCACTGTGCTATCACGTTTTAAGTTCGCATATTTCTTTAACTACTTAGCTTATGCCAAAAATAACAACACTATTGACAACAGACGGCTAGATTACTTCGTAATCTATCCTACTCGGCACCCCGAATGGGGCGTCCCCCGCCTCGTCTGTGTCAATGTTGTTATTTTTTTCTTTTTAAGAGTGAACGAGTTTCGTGATGCGAACCAGTTTAGGGATAACAGAGAGACCGGTCATCACAACTTCTCAAAATAAGCCGTAAACTCTTCGTTCTTAACTTTGAATGTTCCGGTATGCTTATACTTTCTTCCCGGTTCAGATAAAACCAAATCACAGACATGGGCGCCGACTTTCACCTGAATTTCGTTTTTGAATGGCGTTGCCATTTTTTTCATTCCCGGACTCACTTTAAGGTATAACACCACCGTATCAGTTTTTTGCAGGCCCGCTTTCTTGCGCAATTCCTGTACATTCCTCATCACTTCTCTGGCATAGCCTTCTGCTTCCAGCTCAGGAGTTCGTTCTACGTTGACTAACACATATCCTTCTTTTATTTCTGAAAGCTGATAGTTGTGCGGAGCTTCCCGCTCCAGGAACAGCATCTCTTTGGTAATTTCGACCGCATGGCCATCGACAGTAAAAGCGTATTTTCCCTGTTTCTGCAAGTGATTGTAAATCGTTTGAGGACTGTCAATGGTTAACTTAGCGATAATCTGCGGGGATAGTTTTCCATAGGCAGGACCGATCCGGGAATAATCCGGTCTGATGCGCAGCTGCGCTTCAGCGCTGTGCTCTACTGCGTTCACATCTTTAGCGTTCAATTGAGTGGCAATAATGTTCTGGAACTGATCCACGACTTTTTTCATCTCCTTGTTTTCGCTGGCTATCTGCACTTCTTTGACCGGCCAGCGCACTCCTAACTTTGCTTTTTCCCGGGCATTAAGGCCGGCTTGAACGATATCTAAGGCCAGTTTCATGTGCTGTTCCAGTTTTGCATTTATCTTCTTTGAATTTACCTTAGGCCAAGAGTAATGGCTGATGCTTTCTTCTGTCAATTTAAATTCTTCCCGCAAATTTTGATACATGGCTTCACAGATAAACGGAGCAATGATACTGTACATCTTCAGGGTTTCCAGCAGCGCATGGCCGATAGTGTAAACGCAGGCTTCTTTTTCCTCTTCTTCGCCAAGAGCGCTTTTATCCCGCACCATCTGAATATAGTTTCGAGACAATTCGAGGAATAACTCTTCTATTGGAGCGATGATTTCGTCAAGGCGATATTCTTCCATCAACTCAGTTACCTTCTTAATAGTAGAATGCAGGCGCGATATCATGTACTTTTCTTCAACAGCAAAGCTCTTTTCCACTGCTGCTGCTTTCAGGGTGAAGGGATTGATGTTGGTCTCGCGGGAGAGATTCAGTAAGAGTTTATGAGTATTCCAGAGCACCAGAAGAGTACGCACTTTCACTTTGCACTCTTCCCAGCTGAAATTGATATCCTGCCCGGCATTAGTCTGGCACATATAACTGCGCATCACATCCACACCATATTTGTCAATAAGTTCGTAAGGTGAAATAACATTTCCCAGCGATTTGGACATTTTTTTGCCTTCGATGTCATTAAGCATGCCATAGACATACACATTCCTGAATGAATTTTTACCGAGATAGAGATAGGAAACTATGGAAAGCATGCTGAACCATAAGCGGGTCTGTTCTTTTGCTTCGGAAATGAAATCTGCGGGAAATAAGTCTTTCATTCTTTTGCCATCATTATCCAGACAGTTCCAGCTTGCTGTTCCTGCATCTACCCATACGTCAATGACGTCAGGAACGCGCGGCATAGCATTTTTACATTTAGTACAGCGAATTTTCAGTTCGTCAATCCAGGGCAGATGAAGATTTCCCGGCATTTTTCCTGCTTCTTTTTTCAATTCCTGCCGTGAGCCGATAACTTTGGTTTCATTACAGGCTTGACATTGCCAGATAGGCAAAGGTGTTCCCCAGTAGCGTTGGCGTGAAATAGAATTGTCTTTAAGATTGCTGATCCAGGATTCATAGGCATGCTTAGCAGTATCAGGAACCCAATGCACTTTGTCATTTCCTTTCAGCATTTTTTCACGCAGATCTTCTACCTTGAAGAACCATTGATGAGTTATGCGGAAGATGACCGGATTCTTGCAGCGCCAACAGTGCGGATATTCATGCTCCACTTTCATTTTCTTGAGAAGAGCTCCTGCTCGTTCCAGCGCTTCAATAAACGCAGGATCATCTACTTTTGCCCGCAGTCCTTTGAACTGGCCCATACTGGCGGGAAAGAAACCATCTTCTGAAAGAAGATTGAAAGGCGGAATGTTATAAGGCTTACAGGCTTCCTGGTCTTCCGGACCGCAGCCGGGAGCAGAATGCACTAACCCCGTGCCAGCACTCGTATCTACAAATTCCCTGCTCAGAATGACGGTATGAACTTTAGGATGTTTTTTCTTAAGTTCTGCGTAGGCCGGAATTATGTTTTCAAAAGGATGAAGATATTCTTGTCCTTCTAATTTTGTTCCATGGTACTGCTCAAGAATTACCGGCTCTTCGCCTATTACTGTTTTCATAACCTGAAATGCCAGATCTTTAGCTACAATCCATTTTTCCTTGCCAGCCTGGACGGTAACGTACTCAATCTCCGGACCAGCCATGACTGCTAAGTTAAAAGGAATAGTCCAGGGAGTGGTAGTCCACACCAGCAGGAATTCATGACTCTTCTTTTTGAGAGGAAATTTAACAAAGATGGAAGTGTCTTTTATCGTTTTATATTCGCATTCATGTTTGGCAACAGCAGTTTCACAGTGCTGGCACCAGGTCAATACTTTTTCTCCAAAATACAAGCGCTTTTTTTGGTAAGCTTTTTTAATCAAGGCCCATTCTCCTTCCATGAATTCTGGTTTAAGCGCCATGTAGGGGTTAGAGGTGTCAACAGTAACTCCCATGCGCTGCAGATCGTGAGTCATCACTTCAGCCATTTCCAGACAGAATTTTTCACATTCCTGCATGAATCTAGTCAGGCCAAATTTTTGGATATCTTCTTTGGTCTTTAACCAAAATTTGTCCATTACTTTATGTTCTGTAGGCAACCCATGGACATCAAAACCGTTTCTGTCCCAGACGTTAAAGCCGTGGAAGCGCTTGTAGCGAAGGGTAATGTCTTTTAAGGCGTAATTCCAGGCATGGCCGAGATGGAATTTCCCGGAAGTGTACGGCGGCCCATCCAGAAAATAGAATTTCTTTCCTCTCCTGTTTCTTTTGCGGAGAGTTTCTACGGTGCTGTTTTTATTCCAGAATTCTAAAATCTGCGGTTCAAGCTGCTGAGGATTATAGTCAGGAAATTGCATGCAGACGGAGAAGTGAGGAGGCCTTTAAAAACGTTTTTACTGTAAAGCTGGTTCTTTGAGAATAATCACATTTCCTCTTCCCTTTTTTATCTTTTCCACGTTTCCTTTATGTTCCAGTTCGGTAATGAGTAAGCTCACTTTGGCTTCCGAAAGGTACATCATTTCTTTGCGCAGTTCCTTCTGGGTTATTCTTCCGTCATGCTTTTTGATGATCTCCAAGGCCTGATCGAGGTATCCCGGCTCTTGCGCTAGCTCTTCTTTATGCTGCTCCAGGGTTTTTTTGCTTTCTGCTTTGATTTTCTTGCGGAAAAGGTACAAGGAGCCGTATTTCTTCCTGGTGTAGATTATTCTTGCCAAAAGAGCGATAAATATTATTCCGGCAATAACCCACGCCAGGATATTTATGGGGGTCTCTTCTGTTTCGATAGGAAGTTCTTCCTGCGTTTCCTGCCACAATTCATCTTCTTCGGCAAAATCAGGTAATAAGAACATATCTAAGATGTATCCTCCTTGGTCAGAGATGATTTCAACTTCTTCTGTCACCACGTACTGATTATTTTTAGCGGTAAGAAGATACTTTCCCGGCAGAAGGTCAAAAGAATACGTTCCGGTTTTAGCTAAATATTTCTGCTGGGGAATGGTGTTGATTTCAACTAAAACGTCTTGTGCTAATTCTAAATTTTCATCGTAAATGCTGCCTTTGAGAGTTGCTGCTGATGCTAAGGGAATGATAAGTAAGAGGAATAG
>CAYJVI010000100.1:0-4128 GCA_964373595.1 uncultured Methanosarcinales archaeon
AAGCAATTGTTTGGAAAATCAGCGAAGTTATTGCCATATGTAGAATGTTCTACTCTTGATGGAAAAGCGCAGACCGCTATCTGCATCAGCAAGAAGATTGAAGGGTATCCGACGTGGGAATTCGCTGACGGCAGCAAGCTTAATGCAGTGATGACGCCTGAAGATCTGGCGGAGAAAGTAGGATGTGAAGTTGGCTAAGAAAAAGATTTGGCAGTTTCTTTTGTATATTTTGATTGTAGTATTGGGTATGTTGACTATAATGGAAGTGTTGAGTGGGCTGTGAGAGGGTTGAAGATTGGTAACAGTTGGTTTCTCTCCGTAAAATAATAATTATCAATAAGTAGTAAAAATATGAACCTTTATAAGCTTTGAACCAATTTTAGGGGTATGCATTGTGAATTTAGCTACCAAAACTCTGTAAATGGAGATCTATTAGTAAATAATCTCTTAGAGTATCTAAAACCAAAAGATGAAAATGAAGACCACGACCTTCTTCTGGGAGAAATAAACTTAGAAAATATCCAAAAAGACCTGATTTCACAGAGGGATAATGGATATCCATCTACATGTTTAAACATAAAGTTTATTTCCCGTGGAACTGCAACTATTCAGATGGCCAAGCTACTCAAAATTCATTCAAACGCACAAAAAATAGAAAATTATAACCCTGTTAGGGCCTTTGAACTTCCTGGTTCAACTGATTTTATTAAGATCAAAATGTCCCCTGTTGGGAGAGAAAATAAAGAGAAATTGTTAATAAGATGCTCTCCAGATTATAGGGGTGGTGGATATATGAATCAACTTGAAGAACTGGGTGTTGGAATACAGTCACTAAGAATTGGTTATGATTTTATTTGTAGGCCATTAATCCATTTACTGGGCCAACCTACAGTTAGTATCCCCAACTATGGTGTGATATCGTCGGAATTGGTTTCTGAACTTGTTAAGCCACAGATTGACTTAGAAACTCGAATCTCATTATTGTCGCATAAAAATGAAGATAATTAACTTATTTAGTCTACTGATCTGATAAACACTTTTCGTCAGCAATTCTTAAAAATAGACCTCAAAATAGACTAGTACATGCAAAAACTAGAACTAAATTCACCGGTAGGGGACTGGGACTGCCTCAAGGCTGCTGTCTATAACGGAGCTGATTCAGTCTATTTAGGAATAAAATTCTTCAATGCCAGGCGCTTGGCTAAAAATTTTTCTCTGGAAGAACTGAAAGATGCGGTTTTCTTTGCCCATCTGCATGGAGTCAAGGTCTATCTCACCCTCAATACCTTAGTGCGTAATGAGGAATTTCCCCTGTGGTTCAAAACTTTGGAACAGGCCTATTTGGCTGGAATTGATGCAATTATTGTGCAGGAAGTGTCCTTAGCTCCTCTTATCAAAAAGTCCTTCCCTGGTTTGCGAGTTCATGCTTCTACCCAAGCCAGTCTGATGAATTATCACGGGATTGATCAATTTCCAGACCTGGATTTAGTAGTTCTGGCGCGAGAGTTAAATCAGGCGGAAATTAAAATTATCAGAGAACATACTAAAAAAGAATTGGAAGTATTTGTGCATGGCCATTTATGCATTTCTTATTCAGGTCAATGTTTAATTTCTTCACTGATCGGAAAGCGCAGCGGCAATCGCGGCGTCTGCGCCAGCAGCTGCCGTAAGAGCTACAACAAAGAGGGGTATCTAATTAGCGCGAAAGATCTGATGTTAGCCAATAGTATCGATAAAATCTACAAGTTAGGGATCAATGCCGTGAAGATAGAAGGGCGGATGAAAAGCCCTGAATATGTGGCTACGACGACTAAGACTTATCGCCAGCAGATAGATGCTGCAGTGAAGAATAACTTCAAACCGGTTTCCCAACAGCAGGTTGATAATTTGAAGATGGGATTCAATCGCGATTTCACTACTGGATTCCTTAATGATAACCAATCTATCGTAGGAAAAGATATGCCCATGAATCGTGGAATTTATTTGGGCGATATCTACAAAGGACTTTTAGAATTAAAGCACGATTTAGATGTTATGGATGGGATTGGATTCTGGCATCCTCATTTTGATGGGAAGTTGAAGGGAGGCATTGCCTATAAAATCCTGCATGAAGGCGTAGAAGTAAAGCATGCCAAAAAAGGGGAGAAAGTGAAAATTCCCTCCCAGTATTTCTTTAATTCAGCCCAAGTATATTTGACTTCTAAAAATGAAGGAGAAGATCTTCTACAGGACAAAATGTTGTCATTGCCGCTTAAGATTATAGCAGAAGTAGGTCAGCCATTGACATTGGAATATGAAGAGGTAACTGCCCAGTCACCGATTGCTTTGCAAGCGGCGGAGAAGCATGCTTTGACTGGGGAGCAGCTTGCGTCAGAATTGCAGAAATCTTCACGATTTGGGATTACATGGGTGGTGAAAGATTTAGAATTAGAGAAAGTATTTTTACCGAAACGATTCTTGCATCAGACACTGCAGGAGCTGGAAGGGAAACTGCGAGATAAAGTAGTTCCGCCAAGGACTTCACATTTTACAGGTCTCCCAGCAATAGTCCCTAAAACAATTGAGCATGAACCAAGATTGGTAGTCAAAGTATATTCTTTAGAGCAATTGCGGGAAGCAAATGCTGCCGGCGTGTATGCGATTTATTATGATGTTTTTAGTGCAGACGTGGAAATGGCCAAGAAGTTATGTACAAATGCAAAGTTCTTCTTGGATACGCCGGTAGTGGTAACCGATTATGACATCGAGAGGGTAAAACAAATTGTGGGCAGAGTAAAGCCTGATGGGATAACTATTGGCAACTGGGGCTTATTGGCACTTAAGTTTAATGGCGAGAAGCATGGAAAATTCTCTTTGAATATTTTTAACGATATAAGTGTGAGTGCTTTGCGTCAGAAAGGAGTATTACCAACAGCTTCCGTGGAATTGAATGCCAAACAAGTATTGAATATGAAAAATAAAGAATTCATCTATTATGCGCACGGGCAGATTCCGGTGATGCACTTTAAAGGCGTTTACGCTCCTAAAGCGTTAACTGATGAAATGGAATATACTTTTCCTTTACGCATAGTAAACGGCAATACAGAAATGCTCTATTCTCGTCCTATTGCTGTATTTGAGAAAATAAAGGAGCTGATGAATGGCGGAGTGAAATGGTTCTTGTTGGATTTGACGAAGGATACGACTACTATTATTCGGGCTTATCAGAAAGTGATTGATAATGTGGAGCAGGATATTTCCATGCTGAAGAAAGGGACTACTATCGGGAATTATGCGAAGGGAGTGGCGTAGGGGGATTGAGTTTAACGATGTTATACGACATATTACTCGGGAGCCACGTTCTAACACAAAATTAAAAACGGGCATTCTTTCTTTAAATACTAGCTAGATGATTTCACTTTGCTTTCGCATTCTTCCACATAAACTCAAAGTATGCTCTATATGTTTCTGCTGTTGATTTATCATCGATTATTATTGCTTCTGGAATTTCAGACCATAATATTATCGCTACTTTATCTCCATAAATATTAGTAACTGATTTTGAAGCAGTTTCTTGTGGTAAAAAACGATACTTTGCATATTTACTTCGTATATCACTGAATCTCCCTTTCCTTAAAAGTGCGCGTGCTCTCAATTTCTTCTTATCTTTTCTGGCTACAAAAATGTTGGCAAATGTTGGCATTCTTTCTGTTAATTGTCCTTCAGATCCAATAATGTAATGTTCTTCTCCTTCTTTACATGTCTTAAGTAAATCACTAAATACAGTCTTAATCCCGGCATATCCTCTGAATTTCAAAATATTTTCCTTTTCCTGTTCTGCTTTCTTTAACTGCTCCAACTTTGGAATTACTAGCTTTGCGCGTTCTTCTTTTTCTTTAAACATATCTAAAATTTTATTTGGTTCAGCAACAGCAAATACCTTCCTGTTGGCTTCTATCACATACGAAACTAAACCCTTCTCCTGCAACTTCTTTAGTGCATTGTATGTACTTGTCCTTTCCAAACTGCTTTCTTTAGAAATCCTACCAGCTTTTCCTCTTCCAATTCTCAATAGGGTAACATATACTTTAACCTCATTATCTGTAAATCCTAAATCTCTCAATTCTTCTTCTATCATACAACATTAAA
>CAYJVI010000101.1:0-4090 GCA_964373595.1 uncultured Methanosarcinales archaeon
GAGATATTTTTCAAAGTAATACACCTCTAGGTTTTTACAACAGAAAGTATTTTCTCTATCTTTAAATAATTATCGGTAATGGAAAACTATTTTCGTTTTTCTTCCTTTAGTGCTTGCTGTATTTGTTTTCGTAGCGACGGCAATTTCTCCTTGACGATTGTCCACAGAATTTCCACGTCAACCTGCCAGTACCGGTGTACAACTACATTTCGAAAGTCCTTGATCCGCTGCCAGGGAACTTCCGGATATTGTTTCTTTACGCTATCATCCAGCTGACTTACCGCTTCGCCCATAATCTCCAGCGCTCGGGTAGCTGCTTCCACAGTTTTCATATCTTTCTTCAATGCTGAAAGACTCATCCCTGAAACATACCCTTGCACTCGATCAATCGCGTCCAGAATATCTCGTAAATACAAATCATATCGACGCTTCAACCTTCACACCACCGAGAATATAGGGACGCAATTCTTCGCGCACCAGATGGCGCTTCACTAAATCCACTTTTTTTCCCGTCACCTTCTGCAATAGCTCCAGCAGACCAACATAGTCGTCATAACCGCCCCGTCCCTGCTTAAATTCAACCAAGAAGTCGACGTCGCTCTTCGAAGTAGCTTGGCCACGAGCATATGAACCAAAGAGTTCTAGATGTTTCACACCGAAAGCACGTATTTCTTCTTTGTGTTTCTCAATACGAGCAATGATTTCTTTTGCAGTAACCATGAGAAAAGAAAGGGATACTTTGTATATAAAACTTTCTCACTTATATCAGCAAAACTGCCGGAGGATATATAAAAATATCTACTTTTTCTTCATCAGCCACATTTTGTAAGTATGGCCGCCACGTTCTATCTCTTCCTCTGATACAAGAGTAAACTTAGAAGAAATTGATACTTCCCATCCTTTTCTGCCAATAAGCAGCAAGGTTCCTTTTGGTTTTAATACATAAACGGCCTGATGGTATATTTCATTCAGCTTATCTTCATCTTTAGTGGTAATTTGAAAAATAAGATTATCAAATTCTTTTTCTGCAAAGGCGCCGCTTACTTCATCCAAGGACATTTTCTGGATACTCACTAATTCCCTTACTCCGGCTATCTGCGCATTTTTTCTTGCCGCAAGAATATTCTGCTGGCTTTCGTCGAAAGCGCTGATTGGTTTAGCCAATGTTGATGGAGAAACCTGCTGGTGCATGACCTTATGAAACAAGGGAAATTTGCTGTAGGAAAATTGCTCCCTTTTTTTACGCTGCACCGGAAGAGTATACGCATACAAGGCCGCCTCGATCGCTAACACTCCATCCTTAACTAAGGCTGCCAGCAATGAATTTCCCGGCATAAAACCGCTCTTGCGGACAAAGAAATATCCTAAATCTCCCTTGCAGGAAGCTGAATGAGTAAAAACACGATAATCGCGGGCATGCAATTCGAATCCGCTCATATCTATCCCTGCAAAATATTCTTTTCCGTTCCAATACACCACCACCTGTAAATCAGGATTTTTTACGTCGATAGTAAGGGAAAGTTTCTGCTTATCAAGCGAAGAAAATATTTTGCCGGCAACTTTTTTAGCAATAGCCAGCCGGTTCTCAATTCCTTTGACGTTTTCAACTTCTACTTTCAAGGAAAGATGAGGGGCGGCAAAGTCAGACCAGCGGATTTTTTCAAACTCTGCTTCTTCGATATTCTTCCATTTTCCCACAAAAATAAGAATCCTTCGCGCGGAGTGAGCATGATATAAAAATTTCAACGCTTCTTCTTCCGTAACAGAAAATTCTACTGCCTGCGGATACCTTGTTGAAGCTGCGCCAAGAAGTTCATGCGCCTCCTGCTGGCACAGAGATTCTAAGCCGGGATTGAGCAAAGCCAGTAGTTTCATAGCGGTAGTCCTGCTGGAGCTTCGCCTTCTTCTTCTATGACAATTTTTGCCGCTGCGGCTAACGAATCCCCTTCGTTGAGCCGCATTACTCGTACTCCCTGAGTAGCCCGGCCGATAATAGAAATATCCGAACATTTAATCCTTATGCCAATTCCCTGCTTGGAAACCAGCATTATTTCTTCTTTTCCATCGACCAGCATCACGGTTTTTACAGGGCCATTCTTATCGGTAATCTTGATGTTGGTGACTCCTTTTCCTCCCCTATTGCAGAGGCGATATTCAGAAACCGGAGTTCGTTTTCCGTACCCTTTCTCGGTGAGCGTTAAAATGTTCATTCCTTCCTCAGCAGCAAGCATGCCGATAACTTCATCACCTGAATCCAAGCGAATGCCGCGCACTCCCGAAGCAGCTCTTCCCATGGATCGAACATCCTGTTCTTTAAAGCGGTTGGCTGAACCTTCCTTTGTAGCCAAGAGAATTTCCTGGTCGCCGACAGTGTATTTCACTCCCACCAGAGTATCTCCTTCATCGATACCAATAGCGCGGATGCCGCCTTTGCGAGGCCGTGAAAATTCCTGAAGTTCTGTTTTCTTGACCGTGCCCTTCCTGGTAGCCATGAACAAATATCCTTCTTTAAAGTCGCGGACCGGAATAATGGCCGTAACCCGCTCATCTTTCTCTTTCTCTACCAAATTAGCGATGTGCTGCCCCTTAGCCTGCCGGCTGGATTCAGGAACGTGGTATACTTTCAGCCAATACACCTGGCCTTTATCAGTGAAGAAAAGAAGATATGCATGCGTGGAAGTAACATAAAGCCTCTCCACAAAATCTTCTTCCTTCATCCCGGCGGCGACTACACCTTTCCCGCCGCGCTTCTGTATTTTATAGGTATCGAGAGGCAGACGCTTGAGGTAGCCTGAATGAGTCATGGTTACGACCACTGTTTCTTCCTTGATAAGTCCTTCAAGATTGAGATCTTCAAAATCCCCCTCGACTACTTTAGAGCGCCGCTCATCGCCGTAATTGGCTTTAATATCTTCTAATTCTTCTTTTATCAATCCGTACACTTTTTGCTCAGAAGAAAGGACTTCCTGATAAAAGACAATTTTCTGCAGCAGATCAGTATGCTCACTGCGGATTTTTTCCTGCTCCAATGAAGCTAATTTTTGCAAACGCAAATCAAGAATGGCATTGGCCTGCTCGATAGAAAGCGAAAAAGCAGCAGTCAAAAAAGATCTGGCATCTTCGACAGTAGCGCTCTTCTTGATGCCAGCGACAACCTCATCGACATGGTTAAGAGCGATAATCAGCCCTTCCAATATGTGGACACGCTGCTGCGCCTGCTCCAGGTCATATTTAGTTCTCTTGGTAATAACTTCTTTTCTATGCTGGAGATGGTGCTGTAATAACTCTTTCAAGCTTAACGTTTTGGGCTGCCCGTCAACCAATGCCAGAAGATTGATCCCGAATGAAGAGCTAAGGCGGCTGTATTGGTAAAGCTGGTTGAGGACGACGGTCGAGTCAGCATCTTTCTTAAGCTCAACAACTATCCTTATGCCCTCGCGGTCAGATTCGTCGTTAATATTTCTAATGCCCAGAATTTTTTTATCCCGCACTAAATCGGCTATTTGCTCGATAAGTTCTGCCTTATTGACTTGATACGGAATTTCTGTAACGATAATTTTGTCTCCTTCTACTTCAGCTACTCCTTTGATGAGCACTTTTCCGCGGCCTTTTTCATAGGCATACAGAAGCTCGCCGCCGCAGACCACTTCCCCACCGGTAGGGAAATCCGGAGCGGGGATTATGCGCATTAATTCTTGGGTGCTGATGTTGGGATTGTCGATGGCAGCGATAAGCGCTTGGCAGACTTCTTTGAGATTATGCGGAGGTATATTGGTGGCCATGCCGACAGCAATGCCAGAAGAACCATTAACAAGAAGATTGGGAATCCTGCTGGGCAGGACTGTCGGCTCTTGCAGTGAACCGTCAAAATTATCTTTAAATGCGACCGTGTTCTTTTCTATATCCTTGAGCATTTCCTCAGCGAGCTTGTTGAGCTTGGCTTCGGTGTACCTCATGGCCGCGGCATTATCGCCGTCAACACTTCCGAAGTTACCTTGTCCTTTGATTAAAGTATAGCGTAAAGAGAAATCTTGTGCCATACGGACGAGAGAGTCGTAGACAGCAGTGTCGCCGTGGGGATGCGTCGTAC
>CAYJVI010000102.1:0-4056 GCA_964373595.1 uncultured Methanosarcinales archaeon
TTTGTAAACGGTCAGGGGTTTAAACATCTTTTGCAGGATTTAAAGAAATTACGTTCTTCAAAAGAAAAAGGGGAGCTTTTTCGCGGTCCATCAACCGCCTATTGCCGGATAGGTAACTACAAATGATTGTTATTCATGAATTACTATTCTAACTCCAGGATTGTCTTCTGTAGCACTGATAGCTCCCACTCCATCTGGTATAGCTGGACCAGCCCATTGGTATAAAAGCCCTGCTTCTTCAGGTTTTACATTGACACAGCCGCTGCTTCTATTTTTGATACCAAAATCGTTATGCCAATAAGCTCCATGTATTGCATAGCCCTTCCAGTTAGGAACACTTCCGCCTCCAAAAAAGAGAGAGTAAGGGACATTCGGTAAGTTGTAGTAGGTGCTTGTTCCTGGAGTGCCGCCTTTATAACGCTGTGACCTGACCTTCCCCCAAACTCTAAATTCACCTGTGGGAGTTTCATATCCAGGTCTTCCTGTTGAGACTAGAAATTCATATACTTTGCGGTTTCCCTCCCATGCAAATATTTTGAGCTCAGATAAATCAATTTCTATCCACTTTTCTGATCCATCTGGAGCTGTATGTAAACCTAAGACTTGATTTTGAGACTCTTTAGCTTTAGCTAAGATATCTTCTGTTTTTGCTTTGGAAATAGCTTGTACAGGCTTGTTATCAAAAACAGCATCTCCTGCATTATCTATAAACTCGCCGCTACTTTTTAAAACTTGTTTATAAAATGCGTCAGTCCCATCGCCCCAATTAGGTTGGTTTGAAGATTGTTGTGAACTAGTTAAAACAAGAAACGCCGCTAGTATTATTACTAGGGGCAGCAACAACTTTATCATCTACTAATGAGAGTAGTAGATAGTAGTTAGGGAGTCAAGATTATTATCAATTCTATTCAACTAAAACCGCACCCTTCATTGAAGCTGCGTGGGGGGTGCAATGATAGGGATAAATCCCTGCCTCTGTGAAAGTAACAGAGTAGGCCTCACCCTTTTTAAGGGTTCTTGAGTTTTGGGAGGGGTAATAGTTGTGACCAGGGTGAAAATCGGTATTAACCGTGTGTTCAACACTGTCTTGATTTACCCAAGTTACCTTTGCTCCTTTGCTTACTTTAATTTTTGAGGGATTAAAAGCAATATTTTGTAAGTTAATAGTTACCTCTTTTTTGTTAGTCTGGTCTGTAAATTCTAAGCTTTTGCTGCGGTCTATTTTGAACTGAAAACTGCCGTCATGACAGGATCCGTCTGCCCAACAGGCTTTATAATTTATTGTATATAACCCATCAGGGGATGTTGGATCCACCTTTTTTCTCATTGTCAATTTTCCCTCATCAATGACTGTTTCTCCGCTCCCATAATCTTTCTCCTGCATTTCAATTTTAATCTCAGACTCTTTGGCCAGGTCAAGGTTAAAATTAATCACTATATTTACCGGAACTCCTGCCAAAGCCGTGCCATGTTCGGGTGTATTGCTTTCGAAGTGAGCTGCTTTTTTAGGACTGCTAAAAATCAAACTACTTTCTTTTTGTGGCGTGGCCGTTGGGATAGTCTGGGAAACAGGGGCCTGGACTTCTTTCCTTTGGAAGGCAAAAAATACAATCCCCCCAACTACAATGACAGCTGCAATAGAAAATATTATCAATTTATTCATCTTAGTCCATTATACCTTAAATTTAAAAATTAGTTTACTCACTACACGAATTAAAAAACTGATTCATAAACTATATCTTAAACCTCTTTAGTAATAGCGAATTAATAACCACTGAGATTGAGCTTGTAGCCATAGCAACCGAAGCAAAGATTGGGTTTAAAAGAATACCAAAGAAGGGATATAAAACTCCCATTGCCACAGGGATAAGTAGCACATTGTAACCAAAAGCCCAGAAGAGATTTAACTTAATTGTCCTCATAGTTTTTTTAGAAAGTTCTATAGATTGTGCCACAGATTTTAAATCCTTATTAATTAAGGTTATATCGCCTGCTTCTATTGCCACATCAGTGCCTGTTCCCATAGCAATACCAACATCTGCTGCTGCTAGTGCTGGAGCATCATTTATGCCATCACCAATCATAGCAACCTTTTTACCCTCCTGCTGAATTTTTCTTACTTCAGCTTCTTTTTGATCAGGTAACACTTCTGCTAAAACTCTTTTAATCCCAACTTGATCCGCAATAGCTTTCGCAGTTCTTTGGTTATCTCCGGTAATCATGACCACTTCAATATTCATTTTTCGCAGAGCTTGCACACCTTCTTTAGCTGTTTCTTTAACTGTATCCGCTACAGCTACAAGCCCTGTTAATTTACCATCCACTGCCAGCATCATTACTGTCTTACCTTCATTTTCTAGTCTCTCAACCTCTTTTTCCCACTTACCTAAAGCGACATTTTCTCTTCCCATTAACTTTCTATTACCTAAAAAGATTTGTTTACTATCTGCTACTCCTTCTACCCCATGTCCTGCAACTGCTCTGAATTTTGCGACAGGTTCTAGTTTAATATTTTGTTCTTCAGCTTTTTTAACTATAGCTTCAGCCAATGAATGTTCTGAGCCTTTTTCAACTGATGCAGCAAGCTTTAATATTTCATCCTTTGTAGCTTTGTTGGCAGATACAATTTCTGTTACTTCTGGTTTGCCTTTAGTCAAGGTTCCTGTTTTATCAAAAATAATTGTATTAATTTTATGAGCAATCTCTAAGCTTTCTGCATCTTTGATTAAAATTCCATTCTCAGCTCCTTTACCAGTTCCCACCATAATTGCTGTAGGAGTGGCCAAGCCCATTGCACAAGGACAGGCAATAATCAAAACTGCCACAGTATTCAGAAGTGCAAAAAGAAGTGCTGGAGTAGGACCAAAAATATACCAGACACCAAAGGTCAAAAATGCAAGCATAATAACAATTGGGACAAAGTATGAAGAAATGAGGTCTGCAATTCGTTGGATTGGAGCTTTACTTCCTTGTGCTTCCTGAACAAGTTTAATTATTTGGGCTAGCATGGTTGCTTGCCCTACTTTAGTAGCTTTGTAAGTAAATGTTCCTGATTTATTGATAGTTGCTCCTACAACCGTGTCACCTTTAATTTTATCTACTGGAATACTCTCACCAGTAATCATTGATTCGTCAATAGAGGATTCACCTTCCACAATCACTCCATCTACAGGAATTTTCTCTCCAGGCCGAACTCTAATTACATCCCCAATTTCTACCTGATCAATTGGAATATCCACCTCTTTACCATCTCTTAAAACTCTGGCAGTTTTAGCCTGAAGTCCAATTAGTTTTTTAATAGCTTCTGATGTTCCTGCCTTTGCTTTGGCTTCAAAATATCTACCAAGTAAGATAAGGCCAATAATGATGGTAGCTACATCAAAATAGGGATAGGGATCAATGCCAATACTTTTAACTACTTCAGGAAATACAGTTACAAAAGCAGAATAACCATAAGCTACAGTGGTGCCTATAGCCACTAAGGTATCCATATTAGCAGTTCTATGCTTAAGAGCTGGAAGAGTTGCTTTATAAAATCCTAAACCTGCCCAAAATTGGACAGGTGTTGCTAAAAGTAATTGCATCCAGAAGTTATGTAAAAAGGCTGGTGCAGTATTCATTAAGCCCGGGAAAGACCCCCAAAGAATTAAGGCACCTAATACTAGACTTACTGCTACCTTATTTCTTAGATCATTCAATTCTTTTTGTTTTTCCTTTTTCTCCTCATCTTTTTCAATAAGCCTGACATAGGAAGCACAGTGCATTCCTTGAACTGAAAATGTTTTTTTAGTTTCTGTCATTAGACCACCCTTATCTTTCCATGAAACATATTCATCCCGCAGGCAAAACCAAATTCTCCTTTCTCTTTTGGAGTAATTTCAACAGTTACTTTCTGATTCAAAGGTAAATATTTTCTAATTTTGAAATCTCCAAGCACAACTTCTTCTAAACAGCTTGATGGATCTTTACGAACAAAATTTATCTTCGTTGTTTTACCTTGTGGAATGGAGATAGTATTTGGTGTATATCCACCTTCAACTGTAATATCAACTGAGT
>CAYJVI010000103.1:0-4012 GCA_964373595.1 uncultured Methanosarcinales archaeon
TAATTACGGAATTATACAACCCGCAAACATTATAGGAAAGTTTATAAATATCTCCACGTAATAGAAGATATCTTTTGGTGATTAAGATATTTGGCGAAGATTTACACTGGAAAGGGAAACTGTTGGTGTTCACCTGGCACTTCAAGGAGGAATTCGAAAATATAAACAAGCCACTTGAATTTGTGTTAGAGGTCCTTGAGAATGGGGAGCATAATCTCGTATCCAAGAAGCAGAATAAGCATAATGTATTTCATCCATTTAAGAAAAAGTATCTCTGCCTATCTTATGTGGAACGTGAGAATATCATTTTGATTCACATTAAACCAACCAGTACAAAATTGGAGGCAAAACGAAAATGAAACCGTTTATGAAAACATGTTACAAATGCAAAACTAATGTTAAAGTTGCTACTTGTGTAAAAGAAGGCATCGAACTAAACTGCTTACAGTGTCCAAAATGCAAAGAAGAGTATTTTACTTCTAGCGAGCTTCTTAAGTTTGATATCTTGACTGGAAGAAGAAAATTAGTTAGAAAATTTGGTGCTCTCGGCAACTCAGTAGTGATGAGATTGCCTCCACAGGTTTTGAAGGATTACAAAATCAAACCAGGAGATTATGCACTTTTTGAAGAAACTTCGGAGGGAATCTTAGTCAAACCAGTACATGCCAAAGATTTGGAATTATAACATGAGATGCACAAACTATAACGGGGAAAATTATGAACGGGATAGAAAATAATTCACTTACTCCTTCTATACGCCAGCATAAAGAACAAACTTGATAACCTATTGATGTACTTATACACCACCGGACGAATTTGCTTCTTTCGCAGCATCTTTACTAAATTTCTCTCCAAATTCCTGCATCTAACCCTGCATTCATTCAAGGTAATTGCTTCCACAGTGTTAAAGCGGACAAAATGATGCGGCGGCTGGCCTAGTGAGTCAATGAATTTCTCCATTTCGGTAAGATCCTCTTCCGTTACTGGGTCAATCACACACTCTGGAGGGCTGCAGGAAATTTCTCCAGAAGTCTGCCATAGCTTTGATTGAACTTTCTCCAGCATTTGCTTAACTTTCCCCTTCGACTGCAGAAGCGCTAAATCAATAATAGCCTGTAATTCATCTACTTCCCCCCAGCAGATGATGCGAATGTCGTCTTTAGAAATCTTCTTGCCGGAATAATCATGAGTATATCCTAAATCGCCCTTTTTAGTGTATGCTTTCATGCTGGGTAGAAAATGGGATAAGTTTATATAGTTTATTTCATTTTTTAACTGATGAACATTGATGACTTTCTCCGGCTGGAACAGTTCAAACCTTTAGATGACTATCTGACCGCGGAGATGCATAAAGTAGCTGATAAAAATTTAATCTCGCTGATGGTAGATACTTTTGAAACAGAAGAGAAAGCGCGAAAATGGTTTTACACTTCAATTCGAGCACTCGGTGGAAAACGCCCATATGATTTTTGTAGAAAAGGCGATCATGAAGAAGTTAAACAGGAATTAGGGCGTATAGGACACGGCGGTTATTCTTAAGAGAACAAGCAAGGTTTAAATATTTCTAAAGAATTTGGAAACATCGACAAAGAGAAACATGAAACTCACTAAAAACGCTGAGATCGTTCTTAATCTGCGCTATTTGAAGAAGAATTCCAAAGGAAAGGTTATTGAAAAGCCGGAAGATTTGTTTAAGAGAGTGGCTAAAAATATTGCCTTAGCTGACGCTAAATATGATAAGAAAAATGTCAAGCAAACAGAAAAAGAATTCCTGCAATTAATGATGAACCTTGATTTTCTGCCTAATTCGCCAACCTTATTCAACGCCGGAAGACCCCTGCAGCAATTGGCGGGATGTTTTGTTCTTCCCATTGACGATGACATCGATTCAATCTTCACTGCCCTGCATCAGACTGCAGTCATCCACAAAAGCGGCGGCGGGACCGGATTTTCCTTTTCACGATTACGTCCGAGAGGAGATATCGTGGGCACCACACAGGGCGTGGCATCAGGACCGGTTTCCTTCATGAAAATATTTGATGCGGCTACCGAACAGATCAAGCAGGGAGGAAAACGCAGAGGAGCAAACATGGGCATCCTTCGTGTTGATCACCCCGATATCGAAGAGTTCATCACCGTGAAAAGCAGGGAAAATGCCTTGCAGAATTTTAACATTTCAGTCGGTGCTACGGATAAATTCATGCAGGCGGTAAAGAAGAATAAGAATTACAACCTCATTAATCCCCGAACAGGAAAAGTATTCGGAAAAAGAAACGCACAAAAAATATTTCAGTTGATCTGCAAAGAAGCGTGGAAGACGGCTGATCCGGGAGTAATCTTTCTGGATATCGTCAACAAACATAATCCTACGCCTAAATTGGGGAAGATTGAGAGTACAAATCCCTGCGCCGAAGTTCCATTATTGCCATTTGAAGCCTGCAACTTAGGAAGCATAAATCTAGCAAATTTTGTGAAGAATAAAAAGATTGATTACCAACGATTGAAATATGTTGTATGGAAAGCAGTTCATTTCCTCGACAACGTTATCGATATGTCTGCTTATCCATACCCTAAAATCATAAAAATGGCGCATGGCAATAGAAAAATCGGCTTAGGCGTGATGGGTTTTGCCGATATGCTGGTGCAGTTAGGTATTAGCTACACTTCCGAAAAAGCATTGAAAGTTGGGGAAGAAGTGATGCACTTTATTAATAATGAAGCGAAAAAAGCGAGCGCAGAATTGGCAGAAGAACGCGGCGTATTCCCCAATTTTAAGGGAAGCATTTATGACACGGGAAGAAAAGAGGATAAAGTAAGAAATGCCACACGTACTTCGGTTGCTCCAACCGGAACTATTTCCATCATTGCCGGATGCAGCAGCGGAATAGAGCCGTTGTTTGCAGTGTCATTCACTCATACAGTTGTGGAAATGGAAAGGATTACGGAAGTGAACAAGTATTTTTTAGAAATGGCGAAAAAAGAAAGATTACCCCAAAAAGTAGTCGATGAAGTAATCCGCAAGGGAAGTTTTGAAGGTGTTAAAAATATTCCGAAAGAACTGCAAAAATTATTTGCAGTCGCGCATCAAGTTTCTCCAGAATACCATGTGCAAATGCAGGCAGTATTCCAGAAACATACTGATAATGCTGTCAGTAAAACCGTTAATCTTCCTCAAAAGGCAACACCAAAAGATGTGGAAAAAATCTATATGCTTGCCTATGATTTGGACTGTAAAGGCATTTCCATGTACAGATACGGAAGCAAACATGGGCAGATTTTAACTTTTGGAAAATACTGTCCGACATGCTAAAAAATGGCGAAAAAAATTTCAACTGACTGGAAAAAGAAATTGACTTCTCGGCAGTATAAAATATTACGGGAAAAAGCGACAGAGTCTCCATTTACCGGGAGATTGTTATATAATAAAGAAAAGGGGATTTATAGGTGCGCTGGCTGCGGAACAGAGTTGTTTTCCTCTGATACGAAATTTGATTCTGGTTCAGGATGGCCGAGTTTTTATAATGCCAATAAACAGAACATTGAATTGAAAGACGATTATAGCTATGGCATGCACAGAACAGAGGTCGTATGTAAGAAATGTGACGGGCATTTAGGACATTTATTCGATGACGGTCCAGCGCCGACAGGAAAGAGATATTGCATTAATTCTGCATCATTGGATTTTGAGAAGAAAGAGAAGAAAAAAACAAAATAAAACTTACAAATAATGCTTTCTCACTATTGGGCATGTCAGTAAGGCAACATTTAGCAATATCAACAAAACTAAAGCATCGGCCCATGTACCCATGAACCATCCATCAAGAGCGTAAAGGCTATACACCAAAAACAAATACAATGCACCTTCTGATACTAACGCCCAGAGCCATTCTTTTACAGACCATCCTGCACACCAGGAACACATCCCCTTCTTTTCAGCCATCTCTTTTTTAGCCATATACTATCACCTCGTTAAAATGAAATACTTAGGAGTTTAAATTACTTTTGTCTCAAG
>CAYJVI010000104.1:0-3988 GCA_964373595.1 uncultured Methanosarcinales archaeon
TAATGGCATTTTTATTTTTGAGCTTCAGGATCAGCGTGTAAGGGCCGGGAAGTTTGTTCAACCATTCTTTTCCTTCTTTTGTAAGTATACAGTTTTCCATAACCCATTCTTTTGAAGGAGCGATAATAGAAAAAGGATTAGTTGGACGTTCTTTGAGCTCTCTTATTCTGTCTACTGCTTTTTTGTCAAGCGCATTGCAGCCGATGCCATAGATGGTGTCAGTAGGATAGATGAATACTGCTCCGTTGGAAATGCGTTCCAGTATCTCCTGATAGCGCAGATGTAATTCAGTCTTTGTGAGGATTTGCATGTTTTTAGAAGTTCAATCCTTGTTTATATTTTTTTCGAGCAAAAAATTAAAACATAAGAAATTAATAATCTACTCCTATTACTGCAACTCTTTGTTTTTTATAAGGATTAGCATCATCCCAATCTACATCAAGTTGTTTTGCTTTTGAGTTCCAATAAAGGTCAAATCTTACTGGACTTGATTCGTCCGGTCTTATAACACTTAAGATTGGTTCTTTTCCTTCCAGTTGATCTTGGCTAAGTTGATTGTTAACATAATCACTAAGATTTTTAATATCTTTAAGTCTACCTACAAATTCAGGAATTCTTGCCATTCCTTGTGTCCTGGTATGATAATCTTGTAACGCTTCAATCAATTCTTTCATTTTTATCCCTCTAAATTTTAATCTAGAACATTTGCTTTGGAACATTCTTTCTTAAACTTTATGAAACTATCAAGAGAAAAAATGCGGCCAAAACAGCCGCAAGGTGGTAAGAGGTGTGATGGACTAAGAAATAGCGTAATAATCAAAGTCATCTATGAAGGTTTGTTTTGCCTGCCTTTGCGCAGATTCATCATATTTTTCCATAAGGTACATTATTCTTTCTCTGATGTTGTTCATTATAACCACCCCCCGCTTAATTGGTAATCAAAAGTGTCTTCTTTGGTCATAATTGTTTTCTGGGTAAGTTCCCTCACCTGTCTTTCGAATAATCGTTGTATATTTCTTGTTGTTAGATCAATCATGGTTAAACCACCTCTTTTTGTAGAATACTTGGGGGCAGGTTGTTTATATAGTCTAGCCGGGGTTGTCCAGTGCGGGAGTGGCTAGGGAGAAAGATGGTTTTACAGCTTTAAACTCGCAAATTTTGAAGAATGAGCCACTTCCCATGAGGTTGTCCAGTGGGTTGTAATTTGTTGGTTTTCAGTAAAGTTTTTAACCTTCTTTTATTTGCTAGATTGTATGAACGTGCTCTTTGTATGCAACCAAAATAAGAATCGGAGTAAAACAGCAGAACACTTATTTAACACAAAGTTTGACACCAAATCTGCGGGATTATATAACAACAAGCCAGTTACCGCAAAAGAAATTTCCTGGGCCGATACAATTATTGTGATGGAGGAAGGACAGCGCAGCGAATTGGCTAAACGATTTCCTAAACAATACGCACAAAAACGCATCCTTTCCTTTGATATACCGGATGTGTATGACTACAATAATCCAAAATTAGTAAGCGCATTAAAGTCAAAAGTTAAAGAATATTCTGGGGTCTTAGCGTAGCCATCCTTCAAATTGTGCTTTAGCTTTCTCTTTTGAGGAAAATACTTTTGTTTCTGCCACTGATAACTCTGGAATTCTTCTGGTCACTTTGTATTTTGTTCCGGTTGCATCTTGGTATTCTATAATGGAAACTTCCCACTTCTTGGTTGGATGTTTTATCATTCATTTTTGATTTTAACATTTCCTTTATATTTTCCATCGAGAGTTGTCTACTGCGGGAGTGGGTTTATAAACAACGTCTTAAAAGTAGAAAATTTTAAAGATTTAGACGGGGTAGCACTGGTCAATAATAAAAAATCTACTGCACCAAAACACCATTAAGAGCTGCTTCCTGCCCTGGCCGTGAAGTAATGCGAACCTTTCCCATTTTGGTTTCCACAATAGCTCCCTTGGTAATGATGTTTCGTCTTACCAGATGCGGGTTGGCAGGGTTTCCGACTACATTCAGAATTTCTGTTTTCGTAGCTTTTCCTTTTTTATCAGAAACATTCACTCGATTTGCGGTTAAGAGAGAATACTTCATATGACTGCCTCGGATGCGGGAGACTTTCACTTTCTGCTCCTTCTCTAACTTAGTATTGGCCGGAAAACCGGCCAGCTCATAGAATCGTTTAGTTCGGTCGTAATGGTATCTGCCGCCGGATGGTTTCCGGTTGGATCTTCGTGTTGATCGTGCCATATTTAGCTTTAATTAGGGTTTGCTTTTTAAAGATTTTGGTGGAGTTGTTATTTTTTTAGTTTTTGGGTCAATTCTCTTTGCCGTACTAAAGTAGAATAAATTGATTTCAGCACCTCGGCAGGATTAGGAATCGGAATGCTTCTTTTTATGAAATACGGCATGGGAGGATCAAATGGTTCTCCATCTTTCAAGAATTCTCCTTCTAAATAGTAAACTAATCCTCTACCTTCTTCGCGGGATATCTCTATCTCGTCAGCTCTGAAAGTTACATTTTCATCAATAAAATACGATACGCCCCTTTCTTTCATACTATCCCTCTATTTCTTCTTCCCATTAAAAATCTTTTCTTTCAGCTTTTTATTCCCGTTCCAGTCCAGCGCATGTTCCATGACTTCCTGAATAGTTTCCACTGGAATGATCCTGACTTTGGAGATTTTGTCTTCGTCAATGACAATATCCTGAAGGTTTGATTTAGGCACAATAACAGTTTTAATCCCTGCATCAATAGCAGCTTCTACTTTAGAAGAAACGCCTCCCACAGGAAGGACTTCTCCACGCACTGATAAAGAACCAGTCATGGCTACATCCTGCCTGACGGGAATTTCTTTCAGCGCAGAGATGATAGCAGTTGCCACAGCGATGGATGCAGAATCTCCTTCCACGCCCTCATGCGTCTGTAAAAATTGCACGAAAATGTCTTTGGTTTCCTTGATATCTTCTCCAAAGTATTTCATAATGATGGCAGAAACGTTCTTGACTGCTTCTTTAGCGATTTCACCCAGCTTTCCGGTAGCAATAATTTCTGATTTCTTTCCGCCGGGAGTCACTTCAGCTTCAATCGGCAATAAAATTCCGGAATGCGCAGCGCTGTCTCCCATGACTGCCAGGCCATTCACTCTTCCAATCTGTGATCCGGAAGTCATGATCACTTCATATTCCTTCTTGCGTTCGATATATTTGTCGGCAATCTGCTGTTCTAATGGCCGGGCTAAAACCTTAGCTTTCTTGACCTGTTCTTTGGTAACATATTCAGTCCTTTCTTCTTTGGCCAGATCGCCGGCAGCTCTCACTAATCCGCCGAGACCCCGAAGATGCAAGGTTAAATGTCCTTTTCTATTTGCTCTTCGACGAGCTTCTTCAATGATTGCTTTCATGGCTGAAAGATCGAAGTGAGGAATCTTTCCTTCTTCTTTCTTTACTTCCTGGGCGACGAACCTGGCAATTTTGGTTCTATTTTCTTTGGTATCGAGCATGGTTTCATTCATGAACACTTCGTATCCATATCCTCGAATTCGGGAGCGCAAGGCCGGATGCATGTTTTTGATGGTTTCCAGATTTCCGGCTGCCACCAGGATAAAGTCGCAGGGAACTGGTTCTGTCCGTACCATAGCTCCAGCTGAACGTTCAGATTGTCCGGTGATAGGGAATTTCTTTTCTTGTAATGCAGAGAGTAATTCCTGCTGTGTTCGCGGATGAAGAGTAGCTATTTCGTCGACGAATAAAACTCCTTTGTGTCCCTTATGGATCATTCCGGCAACGACACGTTGATTTGCAGGTGTCCCTAAACCGCCTGAATTTTTACAGAGAATTCCGTTTACAATTACATTCCCGGAGCTCGTTGTAACGTTATACAGTTTACCTTGATAATGGATTTTTTCTATTTTTGTGATAGTTTGAGATGTTAGTTTCATGAGTATGTTGCGCTCCTTTCTTTAACTATAAAATGAGTATCGTTGAG
>CAYJVI010000105.1:0-3915 GCA_964373595.1 uncultured Methanosarcinales archaeon
TTTAGAAATTGAGAATAATCCGAAATTGGTGATCATCCAAAATAAGCAGCCTTTTCCTGTATCTGTTTCGCCCGCGCAGTGCTGAAGTATTCTTCCAATTGCTTGTACACTTCTTCAATCTCTTTATCTACAGAAGGCTTTACTACGTCCAGCGCTTTCATGAAATGTTCCATCTTTACTTCTTTGGAATTGTGGTCTTCCCGCAAAGCTATCATGGCCGCTTCCCGGCAGACACCTTCAATATCTGCGCCGACATAACCATCCGTCTTTTCTGCCAATTCTTCAATATTAACATCTTTGCTCTTGGGCATCTTTTCAGTATAAATGTGGAAAATCTTTTTTCTTCCTTCCGCATCCGGGACTGAGGTCAAAATAATTCGGTCAAATCTTCCCTGCCGCAGCAGTGCAGGATCAACTATATCCGGCCGGTTAGTAGCTGCAATGATAACCACATCATTCAGGCTTTCTAATCCATCCATTTCTGTCAGCATTTGATTGACCATCCGTTCTGATACCCGGTTATCCCCATCATTATTTCGCCGAGGCACTAAAGCGTCAATTTCGTCAAAGAACAAAATAGTCGGCGCAGTTTGTCGGGCTTTTCGGAAGATTTCCCTGACTGCCTTTTCCGACTCTCCCACCCACTTGCTCAATAAACTAGGGCCATTTACTAAAATAAAGTTTGCTTCGCTTTCTTTTGCCACTGCTTTCGCCAACAAGGTTTTACCTGTACCTGGAGGGCCGTACAACAAAATTCCTTTGGGCGGCCGAATGCCCATGCGCTTGAAAACTTCTGGCTTCTTTAATGGCCATTCCACTGCTTCTTTTAACTTTCCTTTGATATCTTCCAATCCGCCGATATCATCCCAGCTGACGTCAGGAGTTTCTACCAATACTTCCCTCATGGCGCTGGGACGGACTACTTTCAGCGCTTCCAGGAAATCTTCCTGGGTGACCATCAATTTTTCTAAAATTTCTTTAGGGATAGGCTGGTCTTCCTCGATACCTTCAACTTTTAATTCCGGTAAAATCCGGCGCAGGACAATCATGGCTGCTTCCTTGGCCAGAGAATTCAGGTCTGCGCCGACAAATCCGTGAGTAACGCGGGCCAGCTCTTCTAAGGTAACATTCTTCGCTAAGGGCATGTTTCTGGTGTGAATTTTAAGTATCTCTAATCTTCCTTTTTTATCCGGAACACGGATTTCGATCTCTCTATCAAATCGTCCCGGGCGACGCAAAGCGGCATCCAGAAGATTGGGCATGTTGGTTGCCGCAATGACAATGACCTTGCCTCTGCTTTTCAAGCCGTCCATCAGTCCCAGCAGCTGCGCTACCACGCGCTTCTCTACATCTCCTCTGGTTTCTTCTCTCTTGGTAGCAATAGCATCTATCTCATCAAAGAAAATTATCGACGGCGCATTCTGTTCGGCTTCTTCGAACTTTTTTCTTAAGTTTGCCTCAGAGTTATGGGCAAATATCCCGCCATACCCAGCAACGAAATTGTGGCAGTATGGTACTGAAATGTCGTAGACATATTCCGGCGGAGATTCTTCTTCGACAATTTCTTTAACTTGATCGAAGGTAAGATCGCCGAACTGCAGTTCTGGATGGTATTTCTGCAAAACCACCTGACCAATACTGCTGGAATTCTTCCAAGACGAGAAGTGCGATTCGGAGTTGACTAATTCCTTAATCCTTCCGGTAATTGGCACTTGAGATTCCCGGGAAAATTTTTGTGAATTGCAATAAGCGAAAATGTGAGCATTGCGTTCGGAACAAACAAAACCAATCTCTTTGAATTTTTCCAAATTTTCATAGCTGGCAAAGGTTAACCGTTTAGAGTTTTCTGATTTTTTATCATAGATCTTAGCCGCTATGCCAAACCGCAGCAGGAGATGAGATATTCCATCTATAAGTTCAGCCGAAGCCGACGATACTTCCACTTGCGGAGCCAGCCCGTGCCTGTTTACAGAACCATCTCCGGAAAAATATCCTCTCAAAAAAGCTGCCAGGCAGGCTCTATCCAGATTGTAGGCAATCCAGGGAACTTGTTTTGAAGCAGAGCCAGGAATAAAACCAAGAATTTCTTTCATTACTTTAGACAGAGTTTTGGAGTTGATAAAAACGTCCGAGCCATGAGAGTTTTTTTTGGAATAGATCGCGCAGTGGCCAAATAATTGCATACCTAATTTGAATATGTAAGCAGCTTCATTTTCATGGAGATGAAGCCTTACTCCTCCATTTCTCTGATAACTTCCTTCAGCTAGCCACCAGCCAAAGAATTCAGAAAGCTGAGGTGTAATCTGCAGAATGGCTGGCATTTGGCTCCTTTTGGTGCCTATCTGCAACTCATGTTTATCTACAGATATGCCCGCCTCCCGCATCAGACGAAAAAATGCAGATGCCGAGACGCCAACTTTCTTGGAAACAATATCATACCAATACTTATTTCTTATTCCCAATACTTCAGCGCATTTCTGAACTCCTAGTTTTTTCTGAGCTTGACGCAAATAATCATGGCCATTTTTAATATGCAAACCATAATCCTGTTCTGTCAGTAAATCCATTAAGTCGACAGAGTATAGAGGATGGTTAGGGAAAGGCAGTGTTCGCGGTGTGACAATATATGATTTGCCGGGGATTAAATCTGATGTTTTTACCTCTTCTACACCGGCAGCTCCCAGAGCGAATAAACTATGATCTGCAGTTACTCTGATGTGCTTGCCAGACTTAGTAGTCACTTTATAGAGTTTGCTGTGGCGCTTATGTTTTATAAGATCATTAATTGGCTGAATAATTATATTATGGTCTTTATCGAAGCACACTACCTGCAAATCGCGACGATTTTGCTCAACAATCTCCCCAATTTTTACTCTCTTAAATAAGCCGTTTTCAGATATGAGAATTTTCTCATCATAAGGGAGGGATTCTCCATAAAATTTGGAAATAACTTCCGGACCGTTGATCAAAATGAAATGTGAGTTTGTTTCTGACGCCACTGCTTTTGCCAGCAAGGTTTTTCCCGTTCCCGGCGGGCCGTGCAGCAAAACTCCTTTAGGCGGTTCAATTCCTAACTTCTGAAAAATCTCCGGGTGTTTGAGAGGAAGCTCAATCATTTCCCTGACTTTTTTAATTTCATCCCCTAAACCGCCGATATCTTCGTAGTTGACGCCTAAGCTGATGCTTTCCTCTTCAGTCATCTCCACTGCTTTGGGATTAAATTCTACTTCCGTTTCCGGTGTAACCACCACGGTTTCTTTTCTCGGTTGAGTGTCGACGACCATGAATTTCAAGGAGCCGAAACCATACCCGGCAAAATGAGATTCCATCATGGTAAAAATGGCATTAACATCCTGTTCGTGGAAAGGATAGGTTCTGCGCCGCGTTCTTCCTAACGAAACAATGTCTCCTTTCACTAATGCTTTTCCCAGCAATCCTTGTTTGAAAAGTTCTGAGGAAGCTTTGATCATGACCCCTTTGTTTACTGGCGCGATGGAAACTTTTTGCGCCGGCTTGACTTCTGCTTTTCGGACGGTAACTAATTCACCGATAGAAGTTCGGCTATTTTTCCTGATGTTTCCATCCATGCGGACAATGTTCAGGCCGATATCGCCTGGATAAGCCCGGTCGACAATAGCGGCAGTTTTTCTCCCCCCGGCGATTTCAACCACATCACCTGGATTGACTTCTATCTGCTTCATGAAAGTAGTATCTATCTTGACGATGCCTTTATTGACATCATCCTGTACAGCTTCCATTACTTTTAGTCTGATTTCTGCAGCCATAAAAGCACTTTTTACCCCTTCCGGCTGGTTAATTTTAATGACGCGGTTTAAAAACTTTATGATTTTTATGCGGGAATGTGCTATCCCGAAATTGGTTAACATCACGAAATTAGTTAACATTTACCAGCTC
>CAYJVI010000106.1:0-3831 GCA_964373595.1 uncultured Methanosarcinales archaeon
TATTGGCAAATACAAAACTAAGGCCATTATGAAAAGCGTAGCCAAAGCTTATGCTAAGGATCTGAATATAAATATGACTAAAGCAGAGAAAAAGATAAGATTAATAAGAATAGCAGAAAACTTTATAATCTCAGGAATACTGTTAATATCATTACCGTTAATGTATGCTTTAATATTCAGGTGAAGGATGGAAACAAAAAAGGATAAAAAGCAGCAACTATCTGATGAAGAACCGCAAATTAGAAGCAGGACTTTTTTCAAAGAAAATGTTTACAAGGTAAGAGAAAAAAGAGAAGAATACGGAAAGAGATGATTATTTCTTAACCAAATCACTAAGATCCTTTCCATCAATGTGTGAGAAGTATTTTACTCCATTAACTTCAACATAGGTTTCTGGTTTTTCGTTTCTAAGAACATTTTGGTGATAAATCTTGTTTTCATTGAGATTTTCCCTTCCAGGTCCCTGACAGGTCATATATGTCACAGCGCCCACAGCAGCCAAAACAGCCAATAACCCTCCACCCGCAAGCAAAACAAATTTTAATTTTTCCTCCTCCATTTTTACTTCCCCCACTATATTTTTAATTAGTCATATTTGTTTATTATATTTATTATTAATTCACTTTTTAACTTACTTCTTCTTCCTCACCGATTTCGTCGCAGACTTCAGTGGCGTTTCTCTCTTCCTTTTCGGTTTAAACCACAGCAAGTACACCATCGGCAGCAATCCCAACGCATTCACTAACAGTATGGCAATAAACCATCCTTTCTGCTTGTTCTCGGCAGAGTACCACAACCCGAATCCCTGCCAGACTAAGGACCAGAGAGAAACCAGCGCTAAGAGAAAGAAAAAGTTGACTGGGTGCTGATAGAAACTATACATTATGTCGTAGTACATAAGCAGGGTAATTATTTTGGGAGATATTTAAAGTTTTGTATTCACAAGAATAATAAGAAAAAAAATAAAAGAATTTCTACTTCTTCTTTTTTTCCGACATGCCGCAATGGCCGCATGAAGGTTTTGCTAATTTTAATGCTCCTGCCAGAACTAACAAGCCGCCAAGAACAAGCCTCCAGTCAAGTAAAGGCAATAAGACTGCCCAGGCCAACACCAGAACTCCTAACACCAGCTTCTTAACGCCGTGGCATTTTGCGCACATACCATCATAACAACATCCGCATTCCATAATTTCACCTCATAAAACTTGAATAGGAGAAGAAAGGAAAAAGAGTATAAAAATGTTTGTTCTTTGCTGGTTGCTCATTTTGGGGAGAAAACCTTAAATATTACACCTTTTTTAGACATCCCTCATGAGTAATGAAGAAGATGGGCGGGATGATGCACCAATCACGCTGAGATCTTTCAGGGGCAGCGATCTAGAAGATCCTCCTGCAAGTCCCCCCGCGGTGATTGGAGAAGTAGAGCTAGGTTCTTCACCTAAACCTTCCGGCTTAGACGAAACACCAATCAGCTCTGGTCGCGGCTACCTGCCTACCAACGAACCTTCCGCCAGCAGCATCCATCTGCCAAAAAGACCGCTGCCGCTAGGAAAATGTGTATATGTTCATTTTGGAGAAAATAAAGCGGGGCATTTTTTTTCTAGCAAACGCTTGTTGCGTGATTCACATTTTGGTGATTTTATAAACCATTATGACTTAGATTCTATCGTTGATACACTTGCAAACCACATTTTGGCTTCTCCGGGCGCAGATTATGCTAATACCTTCATCGGCGGAGACGTAGGTGAGCGGCGAAAAGTAAAAATCAATGACCACATCAAAGACGTCTTAGTCATCCCTCAAGGAAAGATGCGCGCAGAAGCAAACAGCGCTAATTTTGCCGGATGCAAGATGATGGGACATCCTCTCGCTGATCCTGAAAAAATGCTGGAAGTGATGGCTCTAACTATGTTTTGGTCAGGATTACCAGCGCCGTACTTGCGGATAAAAGGGTTTGCAGATGTTAGAAACGGCATGGCGTTACGGGATCCCACTCTCAAATCAAGCTTTGTCGCTGCCACCTGGGAGTTTTTTAAGGAACCATCTTATAAATTGCCTGCTGTCGCTAAGAAAACAATTATTTCTCCTTTTCCAATTCATGAACATCCTCTCTACAAATTTAAAATTGCCAGCGTGTATCAACCACGAGTATGGGACAGACAGCAGTTATGGGAGAATGAAAGAACGCTGGCGTATATAGGCGGCACGGAAGCGATGAAAGAAGGAAAAGCTGATGTGACTTACTGCCAGGGGAATGGAATGCTGGCAGAATCATCCTGTCAGAATAATCGGCTGTATGTGCCCCTCTCCGATGGCCGGACTCTCGTTGGTTCTCCAGTGGGATTATTTTTCCGTGGAAAAACAGATATGACCTCACACAAGATTTTACAGGAAATCAAACCAGAAGGAATTATTCCGGTAGAGTTTCATACACCGGAAGAATTTGCAAGAACCTGCCTATATCTAAATAAAAATCAGCTTTCCGGCAGAGAACTCACCTATGCGGTATTGCGAAGCAAGTGCGAGGGCATGGTCTTTGCAGGAACATTTAAAGGAACTGCAGAGAAATGCTCGGGCATATTGCCTGAAGAAGGAGAGCCAATTGATTTTAAGTGGAATGAACAAGCAACTAAAGCATATGAAATAGAAAAAAAATTGCTCTGGAATACTGTCTACGGCCTCCACGGCGGAACCAAACTGACTCCAGATCCATATTACTGCTGCATGTTTGATGTCAACGATTTACAGAAGGGAATCGCAAAACCTCTTGATCTCAGAGGAGCAACGTTAGAAGATATTGTTTGAATCAACTATCTCTTTTTCTTTCCTTTTCTTTTCTCAACTTTTTGTATCTTTCCCAAGTCGTCGAGAATATCCGAAGCAATGAAAGTATACCCTTTCTTTTTTCTCAGCAATTGATCGCCCACAAATCCGTTGATATACGAAGCCGCTACTGCGCTTTTAAACAAGTCTTTTGATTTGGCTAAAAAGCCGACTGCTAATCCTGCCAAAATGTCTCCTGTTCCTCCTTTAGTCATGCCCTGATTTCCGGTCCTATTGAAGGCAATTTTACTTTCAGAAATAATCAAATCGGTCGGCCCTTTCACCAGTAGCACGTTATTATTCTGCAGGAAATAGCGCAGATTCCCCTGCAGTATTTCTGCTTTCTCCTTGGCATTCGCTTCTTTCAATTTCGGCAAAAGAAATTCCTTGTTGCTGTGCACCAGCATCATCTCCAATTCCGTTTCATGCGGCGTGACAATGCTGTTGTTGAAATCTTTAAACGACAGTGATTTGAGCGCATCAGCATCAATCACTTTCAGCTTCTGCGACTTGTGCACAAAATACTGGCAGAACTTGTCGGCTTTTCGTGTGGCACCATTGCCGATTAAAACAGCATCAAACTTGTCCGCATACTTCACCATCTCCTTGGCATTCTTGATAGTAAAGGTAGTGCCTTTCACTTTATAGGTCATCAAATCCGGAGTATACTGATGAACTGCCCAGGCCACTTTTTCCGGCGCAGCTACCGTAACCAAATCACATCCTGCTCTCAACCCAGCCAAGCCGGCAAGAACCACCGCGCCAACATATTCCTCAGAACCACCCATTACCAGCGCGTGGCCATTCTCTCCCTTGTGGGAAGTCTTCTTCCTCTCCATTAACTTCTTGATTTGATTTAGGTTCATAGTACTGTAAGTTAATTAAAACACTTATTTTTCGCTTTAAATAAGTTTGTAGTAATTGGTAGGTAGAGAAAAAGGCAAATTCGGGCTTTATTTAAAAATAATTTAAAAAGAAGTTAGAAAAGAGACCAAACCAATAAACCAT
>CAYJVI010000107.1:0-3751 GCA_964373595.1 uncultured Methanosarcinales archaeon
ACCACATCCCACACCTGCGTTCGATGGTAAGAAGCAAGGTTTAATGAATTCAATTCTTCTAATTCGATCAAGGCTTTTTCCACCGCCAAATCGGCGTTTTTAGTAAGAATAGCGATAGCCGCATCTAATTTTTCTTTGACTTTTTTGTTTGATCCAAATTCTTCTTTCAATGCTTCCAACTGCGCAAGCGCTTCCTTGATCGGTTCATTCATTTTTATTTCCCAGCTCTTTCACTGCTTCTTTCTGTACCGCTTCCATGCTTTTTTTAAGCTTTTCTTCCTGAGCTATATAGTTTTTCAGACGGAGAGCAAGCATCTCTTTTTTTTCTTCCAGCTCTGGAGTAAGTTTCTCTGGGGAAGAAGCGATCATGATATGGCCGACAATTTTATAGGCCTTTTCAGCGCCTTGGACATTTTCCAACGCAGAATCAATCTCTGCCAGCTGATTTTGGAACTGTTGTTTCTGGAGAAGAATATTCTGCAGGTTTTGCTGCAGCAACTGCAACTGGTTTATGGAAGAGTTCATTTTTTATATAGGCCTGGGAAAAATATGTTATCTTGCTTTTACTTTAACCGCTGTTCTTCGATCCTTATAGAGAACTTTTCCGCCGCAATAAGGGCAGCGTATCTTTACTTTCGTATACTCGTCTTCAACTTTTTTCCCGCAGTCAAAACAGATGTAATACATGGTAGATGCGCCCTATCAAATTGAATAGGCTTTCCCCGCGAATTTTATGTTGCATTTAAGGCAGCGCCATATTCCTGCTGCCAAGCGCTTTACGCTCATTTTGTTGCAGGAAGGGCATTTATGTTTAGCCCGCTGCTGAATCTCGATAAGAGCAAACTTCTTCTTCAGGCTTGGCCCGTACCGCGCTCCAAATCGTTTTGTTGGCATAGTTATTTTCCTCTGAATAAAAAATGGGGCTGCCCGGACTTTCAGACCAACGCAGATGGCTGGCATTTGAACCGGGGTTCAATGGTGTTTTTGCATAGCACCCAAACCATTAGTGATAGATGCCTCGTACTCCGACTTATTCAGAGTTAGACCAGGCTACACTACAGCCCCATCATCTTATTTATAAAGGTTTTGGAAATTTTGTAAAATTTCTAAACCCCTGAAATTTTCAATTTCTGTATGGTTTCCGTAGGAAACTTCAAAAACTTTGGTTTTTGTTGATATCGTTCAATTCCAGCCATTTTTTAAAAGATTTGTGGTGGAAAAGGGGCTATTTCAACTTTACTAAATCTTTCGTTGCCGCAGTGAGAATCTTAGCCCTTCCATTGAACAACAGTGTATCCTCAATACGCAACCCGTATTTTTCCGGGAAATAAATGCCCGGCTCTATGGTAAAAACCTGATTGAGCTTAATAGTATTCTTTGCTTCTGCCGCAAAAGAAGGCTGTTCGTGGATTTCAACGCCTACACCGTGGCCTAAAGAATGGATAAAGTAAGAAGAATATTTGCCCAGATTTTTTCTTGAAATCTTATCGAGATCGCTAAAAGGTTTGTTGAGAGCAACTTCTTTTAGGGCTTCAGTTTGCGCTGTATGAAGTGTTTTATAATGTTCTTTTTCCGTTGCAGATATTTTTCCCAAATACAGAACCCTGGACATATCAGAACAGTAATGTCCATAGCAGGCGCCAAAGTCTAATTGAAGAAATCCAGGTTTCAGTTTAGATGAAGAAGTTACATGGTGGGGAACAGCGCTATTCTTTCCCGAAGCGACAATAGTGGGAAAAGCCAAGTCTGCATCATGGTCGCGGATGAATTTTTCCAAGAAGAATGCAACATCTCGTTCGGTTTTGAATTTCTTTAGTGAGAAGGTATTGGCCAAAGCATTAAATGCCTGAGAAGTTATAGCACAAGCTTTAGTGATTTTTTGTATTTCTTCCGGTGTTTTCTGCGCTCTTAATTCGTTGAGGATAGAAGAAACGTCAACAAGTTCTGCGTGAGGATATATTTTTTTTAGTTTTTCGGCGTATTGTACGGAAAGAGCCAGTTTGTTTACTCCGATTTTTTTAGTGTTTTTATTTGAGATTTTTTTCTCCCAGTCTTTTTGCAGATTGGTTACAGCCATTCCCGGCGCTTGGGGCGGAAGATCAAGTTTAGAAAGATACAGATCAGCTGAAAAAGCAGTAATTAACAACAAAGCAAAAGAGGGCTTCATCTGAGTGAAATAAATTATGCTGGGATCAGGATAGACTAAGAAAGCAAGATCAATTCCTTCTTTTTGGAGATATGATTGGAAGGCTTTGAGTTTCATAGCGGGAAATGAAGATGGGGTGCTTTAAAAAATCTCCGTCTGGATCTAAGCCCCTATCCCATTTAAAATGTACCTCACGCCCCAGGCAAGTGTGATCAATCCCAGAATCGTAGACGTCACTTGAATCAGGGGTTTGCTAAAGATTCTTTTCATGCGTTGAGAGTTATAGAAGAGAAACATTGTCCCTAATAACACTGTTCCGACAGCCGATCCTGTCACTATTTTTCCATAATCATGCGCGGAGACGATAATAGATGTTATTGCCGCGGGCCCCGTCAACAGCGGCGTGCCGATAATGGACGCGATGGCCCAGCTGGAATCGCCTTTTACTTTTTCTATATCGACGAGAGAATATCCCAATACCATCTTTAATCCCAACACGCCGAGGATGATTCCTCCCGCAATTTGGAATTCAACAATAGATGTACTAAACAGCGTAAGGAGGTTTTGTCCGAAGATAAGCACTCCGAAGGAGATAGCAGCGGCAACAAGAACGGCCATAAATGCTGTTCGCTTTCGTTCGGCTTCGTTCAGAGAGTTGGTGGATACTAAGAAGAAAATGAAACTTGCTAAAGGGTCAAAAATAACAAAAAACAAGACGAGGAGTTGGAAGAAAACTGCAACCATTTTCTTATACAAGGTAAAGAAATACTTAAATGTTTGGATGGGATGGCAGTTTAAGGATAACAGACGAGCCCGCCTATCCAAAACCATTATAAACCATGAAAAGAACATTTCTTCTATGAAAAAAGTGGTTCTTAAGAACGGCTTAACCGTACTTTATTATCCCAAAAAGGGCAACTCCGTGGTGGTTGAAGTGATGATAAAAGTAGGCAGCTGCCACGAGAAAAATAATGAGCGAGGCATCTCTCATTTCTTGGAGCATATTCTTTTTGAAGGAACTGCAAAAAGGCCCACCAACAAAGAGATCTCCAACGAAATTGAGCGTATCGGAGGAGACTTTAATGCTTATACTTCCACCGGGAAAACCTGTTTTTATGCTAAAGTGCTGAAGAAGCATTTCTCGATTGCAGTAGAGGTTTTAGCAGACATAATACAACATCCGTTGCTGCGTGAGGAAGACATCAAGAAAGAAAAGAACGTGGTATTAAAAGAAATCGCCATGATCTATGATGAGCCCAGATACCACCAATGGATTTTGCTGCAAGAAAATTTGTTTGAAAAACATCCCTGTAGATTCCCTACTTATGGAGATGTAAAAGTAATCAAAGCCCTGGACAGGGAAAAAGTAGCTGCTTTCTTCAGGAAACATTACCTGCCAAGCAATATGGTGGTTTCTATTGTTGGCGATGCGCCAAATTGGAAAAAAGAAATTGAAAAAAAGTTTGTAGCCGGGAAAGGAAGAGCAGCAAAAATGTCTTTTCCGGCCGAATCTGCCCTGAAGAAAAACAAAAAAGTCTTCTTGAAGAAAAATATTTTCAATACTCATTTGGTTCTTGGCTTTAAAACCGTACCCAGAGCGCATCC
>CAYJVI010000108.1:0-3740 GCA_964373595.1 uncultured Methanosarcinales archaeon
GGCAAAACTCTTGATTTTCGGAAAGATAAGTCTGGATTGTATTTTCTGATAGATTCAGATGAAGTGTTTCATTTTCCTTTGAAAGATTATGATGATGAGAATACCAAAGGATTTTCTCTGGCTTACGAGCGAATTAGACCTACTGAAGATGGGATCGGAAGAATGGTTATGCTAAGTACAGGCATTGATCCTTATGACCCAAATCTTCCCGAACCAAGAAGATCATTTCTACGACATGTTCTTGACGATCATTCAGTGGAGATATTTTTTAACGGAAGGGTTAATCTCAAATTTCATTCCTGGTGGCAAAAACCACATTGGAAATATTGGAAAGTTGTGAAATGAACAGTTATACGGTCGCTATCAACAACATCCTCTTCTTATCCTTCCCATAATGATTAACATACTGAATGTATTTATTCAAATCTTTTTTTCTTTCGACAATGGCTAGAGAATTTCCTCCTGCGGAGATAGGATACACCGTGCCTTTTCCATCAGTATAGGCAACTACCCCGCCCCAATCACTATTCCAATCGTCGGTAACATCTATGATGATATCTATTCCCGGCTTCTCTACATATTTGTCGTTAAGGATCTGATAATCTTTCCAGGTTAAAAGATAAGCAGTAAAAGTAATCTCTTCAATCTTCTTTTTAGTTATAAAAGAAACAAAATTACAAAGCTCTCTTGATGAAATTTTGATATCAGAAACAGCGTAAGAATGGTGAAGAATCGCCGCCTCTCTTTTAAAAGACAAAGAATGCACTTTTTTCTTCAATTCAGCGTAAAATTCCTTACTAAAAAAATCCTTGAGCATGACCGCAGGAAACTCGGAATGAAGAAATGATTTCCTGATTTTCTGTTTGTTCTCGTCTTGTGCATAACTGGGATTAACTTCAGCCATAAAACCACCCGCTTAAAGTTATGCGCTGCGTATCTGAAAGAACTTCTTCCACGGTATGGATCGATAACGGAGAAACTTCAAAAAAGACCAATGCGCCCGCTTTAGGAATGATTCTTTTGGCGATTTTTGTTGGAGTTTTATTTTTAGATTCGTAGAAAGCTACCGCGCCGCCGTCTTTTTCGTCTAAATCATTTAGATAAAGCATAAAAGCTATCTTTCTACCCGGTAATTGGTCGTCGTGGGGGAGCAGGAAATCGGTGTCCTGGTAAATAGAGCCAAAAAGATCAACTTTTTTGTTTAATTTCATTTTAGTTATTCCTTCCATAAGATCAATAAATTTGGGGGAGGAAAGTAGAGCCACAAATTCCTGAATGGTTTTATCTTTTGCATATAATAAATCCGCAGTTTGCGAAAATTGAAATAAATCGGATTGCTTTACGAAGAATTCTTGTTCGCTGAGGGCCTGCAGGAGTTCAATGATTTTTTTTTGTTTAAAGAAGTTTGGAAGTTCTAAATGAGGGAACGGTTTGCTGGAAGAAAAAGAGGTTTGGAGTTTTCTGATTTTGTCTTCTGAGAAATATTCGGAATTGAGCCAGTTAGCTGGGGTCATTTTTCTTATCTTTACGGTTATAAGATTCATCCATCTTCTTATCAAAAGTGTTAACTTTCGGCCAAAATTGATCAAAAACAAGATAATCCATTAAATAGGCTGTAGCCATTCCGACCACACCAAGGGCTATATACCTCGCTGAATCTTCTGACTGAACATTGACAGCATAACGAGTTACCACGGCTAACTCTAAATCGCCCATGATACGGATAGTTGCTCGGGTAGCAGCACGAATTAGAGGAGCCGGCTTGTAACCGTCTTTCTTCAATTCTTCAAAAATATCCACTAAAGCAATTCTCCGTGCTACTTCTTTTTCTATGTTTACCATTCTACCTATTTTAGGGAGAATATATAAAAAAGTATCGCAATAACATTTAAATAACCAAAACTTCTGTCTCCCCACCATGGATTTCCAAAAACTCGCAGATGTGTACGAAGAACTAGAAAAAACCTCTTCCGGCAATAAGATGCGGGAAATTCTGTCTGATTTCTTCAAGAAAGTCCCCGAAGATGACATCGCCGTTATTTCCTACTTGACTCTTGGCCAAATCGCTTCCGAATACCAAGGCGCAGTTCTGGGAATGGCTGAAAAGTCTGTCCTTAAAGCTGTGGCTAAAGCATCAGGCGTGGAACCGTCGAAAGTCACTAAAACTATGCAGGAAATAGGAGATGCCGGATTGACTGCAGAAAAATTATTGCAGAAAAAAATGCGTACGCTGGTTCCGGTAGGGAAGCTTACGGTCAGGGAACTATTTGATAAATTACACCATATCGCAGCTTCCACCGGCACGGGATCACAAGATACAAAAATTAACACAGTAGTCGCATTACTGCAGAAAGCCTCGCCAAAAGGAGCAAAGTATATTGTCAGAATTGCTTTAGGAACATTACGTATGGGCGTAGGAGACATGACAGTTTTAGATTCATTAGTCATTGCCTATACCGGAAGCAAGGAAAACAAGGAACAATTAGAGAAAGCCTACAATATCTGCCCAGACATCGGTGTCATTGCCGAAACCTTGGCAAAGAAAGGATTGAAAGGCATTGAAAAGATTGACGTCCAGGTGGGAAGACCGATTAAAATGATGCTGGCGCAAAGAGTAGATGCGCTGGAAGAGCTTAGTGAAAAAATTCCAGGAAAGCTCGGAGTTGAAGCAAAGTATGACGGAGAGAGAATGCAGGCGCACAAAACCAAGGAGGGAAAAATTATCATTTTCTCGCGAAGAATGGAGAATATCACTGAACAATTCCCGGACGTGATGCAAAATTTACAAGAACACCTCTCCGGCAAAGAATGGATAATTGAAGGCGAAGTCGTTGCAGTCGATAAAGAAGGAAAACCGCTGCATTTTCAGATATTGATGCAGCGCAAGCGGAAAACTGACATTGAAGAATACGCTAAAAAAGTTCCGGTGCAGTTAAAATTATTTGATCTTCTCTATTATAATGGAAAATCTTATCTGCATCAGCCCTATTCCGAACGGACCGAGCAATTAGCAAAGATGGTAAGCAAAGGAAAGCAGATCATGCTGGCAGACAGAGTTATTACCGGTGAGGTAGAAGAAGTGAACAAATTCTTCCAGAAAATGCTGAAAGAAGGCCAGGAAGGAATCATGATCAAAGGGATGGATTCAGAATATCAGGCCGGCACCAGAGGCTGGAACTGGATCAAATGGAAGAAAGAATACCAGAAAGAAAGCACCGATACCTTTGATTTAGTAGTGGTAGGAGCATTTTACGGGAAAGGGAAACGTTCAGGGACGTACGGAGCCTTGCTGTGCGCCTGTTACAACGAAAAAGAGGACGCTTTTGAAACTGTCTGCAAGTTAGGAACTGGACTGACTGATGAAATGCTGGCAGAATTGCCCAGGAAATTGAAAAAGCACCAAGTGGAGAAGAAACCTGCCCGAGTAGTGGTGAAGAAGGAAATGGAACCGAATGTCTGGTTTGAGCCTGCGATAGTAGTGGAAGTATTAGCAGCAGAAATCACCCAAAGCCCCTTTCATAGCTTGGGGCTAGCATTGCGCTTTCCACGATTTATTCGCTTAAGAGATGATAAGAAAGCAGAACAGGCTACGAGTAGCAAAGAGATTAAAGAGATGCATAAGAAATAAATTATTGCTTGGGCGGTTCTTCAACCAGATTTTCTAATGATTTCAGCACAGGACAAACAATCTGTTTTAATCTTTCTTTAATTGATTATTTCTAGAGAGTATCACTAAAAGC
>CAYJVI010000109.1:0-3708 GCA_964373595.1 uncultured Methanosarcinales archaeon
AATAAATTTTTCTGACCTCAAGCTTTAAAAACCCCTCTAACAATCTTTACGCCCATGCTTACCCCCCCACAAATCACCTTATTGCAGGAAGAACTGCAGAGCGCAAAAAATCCCCTCTTTTTATACGATTCCGATGCCGACGGCCTTTGTTCCTTCCTGCTCTTATACCGTCTCCACCGCGAAGGAAAAGGAATACGCGTTTCCAGCTCTTCCAAAATAGACCTTCAATTCCTGCGCAGAGTCCAGGAATTAAATCCGGATAAGATCTTTATTTTAGATATCCCTCTTTTGGATCAGGAATTTGTGAATCAGGCAAAACTGCCTATCTTCTGGATAGACCACCATGAGCCTCAGAAGATCAACAATGTACATTATTTTAATCCGCGGATAAAAGATCCTGATGCCTATATTCCTACCACTCGGATGGCCTATCAGATATCTCAAAATCATGATGATTTGTGGATAGCCGCAGCAGGATGCCTGGCTGACTGGCATATGCCCGATTTTATAGATGAGTTTATGACCAAATATCCGGATTTGCTGCCGGAAAAAGCTGATTTAACCGCTGCTCTTTACATCCACCCGGTAGGTAAATTAGTAAAATTATTTTTCTTCCTTCAAAAAGGGCCCGGTTCAGAAGTGCGCAAGTCCATCAGCGTGCTGAGCAAAATAAAATCGCCTTACCAGATTTTCCGCCAGGAAACTGCGGCGGGAAGATTTCTCTTCAAGCGATTTGAGAAAATTAACGTTCGATATGAAGAAGTTCTTGCTCAAGCTAAAGAACAAGTGACTAAAAGCCGGATTATTCTCTTCACCTACAATTCCACGCAGTGGTCTTTTACCGCCAACATCGCTAATGAGTTAGCAGCCACCTATCCAAAAAAAGTAGTCATTATTGCGCGCCAAAAATCCGGGGAAATGAAAGCCAGCATCAGAGCGCAGTTCCGCATTGCTGATGCCTTGGAAAGATCCTTAGTGGGCATCAACGGCTACGGTGGCGGCCATCCTAATGCCTGCGGCGCAGTCATCAAAGAAGAAGACTGGGATAGATTTTTAGAACGATTCAAAGAGGAGCTGAAAAATGAGTCTTCTGACTAAAATTATAATTGCCTCGCTTTCTTCAGCAGGCCTTCTGTCGGGTGTGGCTCTTTCCTATATTGCTCCAGAAGAGCTGGCTGCAGGCCGGAAATATTTCATCTATCTTCGCTCTATTTTGTTTATCCTTCTTTCCTTGGTCATCCTTTATTCTCTGTATTCCAGCTTTCTGTTCCTAGTTCCTTTATTTTTCATCCTTTTTGCAATTTTATTTATGATAGACCTTAAAATAGAATCTACCATAGCCTATCTCTTCCATTATCTTGCATTTCTTACCGCATACTTTTTAATCCAAGATGGGATTCTCATTGCCGCGCTCTTGTTTCTGTACGGATTTCCGGCAGGAACATTGCTGCGTATAAAACATGCATAGGAAAAATCTGGAAGAAACCATTCGGGAAAAAGTAGCGGTACTGCTAGAAGAGACCATGGAGAAGACCTGGGGCATAACTATCCCAAAAGTAGAATCGGATATTACCGATCGCCTGCAGAATCCTCTGCCGCTGAAATTCTATGTGCCTGCTTCATCATTTCAGGAAGCAAAAGTAAAATTTAAAGTAGAATTTTTGAGGACTCAGCTTCGGCTTCATCAGGGGAATATTTCTCAATCAGCAAAATTTCTGGGATTGGATAGGAGAAGCATCCATCGCGCTATCAAGACTCTCGACATTACTGTTGAAAAGGCCAGAAAAGAATTGGATCCGGGGAATAATCATCAAGAACAATTCGTCGATAGGACCATTCGTTCGGCCTTAGACGAATACAAAGAGATTATTCAGCCGCAGAAAATGGAAAAGATTTACCAGGAAGTTCCGGCCTTGTCCAGAAATATCGCCAAGCTCCTGCCGCATCATCATTTGACCTGGAAGCAGGCTGAAAGGGAATTTGAAACACAATTCCTGTCAGAAGCGCTGAAAGAAAATCGCTGGAAAATTGCTGAAACGGCCAGAAAAATTAATATTCGGCCGGAAACGCTACATAGGAAAATAGTTAAGTTAGGATTGCGCAAGGAAGGGTAAGATATGGAAGATAGAAAAACTTTTAAACTGACTGCCTTTTGGCGTTTTTATGGCTAAAATCCATAAACAGCATTATGGAGCAGTATTTGCAGAATGAAAAAGAAAATTTATGATGAATTTGCTGGTTCGTTTGTTCATGCCATTCTGAACAATTTAGAGGGTTCTGAATCAGTTTATGCTGACTATTCTCTTAATCTTGGTAGAGTTGATAGGGTAATTAAGTACATTTATCACGTTAGCCCAGAGGAGGTTACAGTATGCTGTTATTCAAAATTTAACCACCATCCATTTATCAACGAATATTATTGTGGTGATGAAATATGGTTGCATGGCGCCGAACAAGCTATTGGAGAACTTGAAAAAAGAATCTTAGAGAACATACACCAATACTGTGAAGACCCGCTTAAGTATGTTGAGAAAGTCATTAAAAAAAACAGAAAAGAATAAATTACTTCTTAAATCTCTTCACCGCTCGGGAAAACTCTTCTTTGGCTTCCTTGACGCCTTTAATCGCTTTTACTTCCACTTTCTTCCCCTGTAAATCCTTGTAGTGCTCAAGGAAATGCTTCAATGCTTTTAAGAAATGTTCCGGCAAATCCTTTACATCTTTGACATCTTTATGGAAAGGATCATCAACTGCCACGCAGAGTAATTTATTATCCTGCTCTCCGCTGTCGACCATTTCCACGACTCCGACTGGGCGCGCTTGGACTAATATCCCCGGAAAAGTCGGTTCGTCTAAAAGCACGAATCCGTCTAACGGGTCGCCATCATCGCACAAGGTTCCTGGAACAAAACCATAATCAGCAGGATAGTGGAATTGCGTATACAGGACTCTGTCCAGAGCAAACAGCTGGTGCTCTTTGTCATATTCATACTTATTTTGTTTTCCTTTGGGAATTTCAATAATTACGTTCATTTCCTCTTGCGTTCCAGCCGGGATATCTTTCAGTAGATTCATTAGCATCACCTTAGATTTGGTTATAACAGGTTAAGGATAGTTTTATCTTTAAAAATGTTGCTGGTTTATCTTCTCCAAATTTGCCCTCCTTACCGAGTAGTAAATGTGGGAAGATTTATAAAGCGTGGCTTATTTTCTTAGGCCAGGTGAATTGAAAATGAATACACAAACACATGATCCAAGACTTGAACTATTATTAAGATCTGCAAGAAATGATGCTGGTAGAGAGACGGTACGCTCAGCATTATGGTATCTAAACGAAGCAAGAGAATATGCAGCTAAAGTTGGAATTGAAGTTCCAGAAGCAACATTAAAAGAAGTTGAAGAAACTGCGTATAGAAACGGAGTTGAAGCTGAATTAGGATATGCAAGAGATGAAGCTGGTAAAGGGGCGGTATGCTTAGTATTAGGGCGTCTAAAGAATGCAAGAAAATATGCAGCTAAAGCTGGTGTTGAAGTTCCAGAAGCTACATCACAAGAAATTGAAAAGACTGCATACAGTAATGGTATAGAAACTGAATTATATTATGCAAGAGCTTATGCTGACAGAGTGGGGGTTAATTATACATTAGAAAATACATTAGGACACCTTGAAAATGCAAGAAAATATGCAGCTAAAGTTGGAATTGAAGT
>CAYJVI010000110.1:0-3696 GCA_964373595.1 uncultured Methanosarcinales archaeon
TGCCATGGTTCCCCTATTATTGATTTTTATTGTTTATGCCTACTAACTGATGGAACAAGCACCATCCTAGGAAGCTTTCCGCCAACGCAATCCAACCTACTACAAATATTACCCAGTTCAACCACATTAAGTTATATTGCGGCGCCCACGGACCTAACCACCAAAAAGCCAATGCAAAACGAAAAATCCTATCTAATTTACCTAAGTTTGTTTTAATCATTTTTTACCTCTTTTTTAACGTTTTTACACTTAAAAAAAGGTTAGAAGGACAAGTCCTTCTTTACCTCTTTTTATCTTTTTTATTAATGTAGTGAATTCCAGTAACGATAAACACCTCTTTAATTCCTCCAGAAATAATTGAATTATATAATAATTTTGTTTTCAGATGTTCAATTTACCTTCTTTTCTTCTTGCTCTTTACTTTCTTGCTGCTTTTTCTAGAACGAGCTTTCGCCAATTTCATCAATTTTGCAACTTTAGAACGCTTGGGCTTGCCGCTGGGGCCGCGGCCATTCTTGCCACGCTTTCTACTAGATTTAGAACTCTTACCTTTTCTCTTCACACTCTTTTTCTTTGCCATATTTATTACCTATGAATGTAATAGCTGACCTATGGACTCGGTGAAAAAGTGCCTTAAGCATCAACCAAACTAACTTAACCTATCGATCTGCTTTAAAGGTTATCTCTTTCGCGCCATAAGGAAGCTTAACAGGTGCAGATTTCGTATGGTGAGTTATAGTCCATTCACCATATTAATGGCAGACACCTAACATAGGCTTGTATGGACACATCCTTTTCAGGACAACCGAACTGTCCTTGTCAGCTAGTATTTATTTACTTGAACCACTATATTAACTTTTTTAACTACTCTCAAATGAATTAAAATTTTAGGTGCCATAACTCCGTTAAGGAAGGGGACGTCCGTCTATCTAAATCTGCTCTAAATCAAAAAATTTCTTCTTGTTGTTAATATATTTCAACAAATCAAAAATGATTATTAAAGCTAAAGAAACAAGAATAGGAATAATGAACCCCTCTAATTTTAGAGGAACAGTCTCAAACACTTTATTCAAAGGAGAATAAATTATTAAAAATGTCGCGATTAAAGAGATTACCGACGCACAAACTAAATATGGATTTACAAGCAATCCCCTGTTTAAAACTCCTTTTCTAAATGACCTGAAGTTGAACGCAGAAGCGATCTCTAGGCAGATAAGGGAAAATAAGGCAACTGTTCTTGAATATTCTAAACTCTCTCCAAAAATATTAAAAGTGATGAAATAAGAAGATAAAACTAAGAGTGCTAATAAACTTCCTGTGAAAATAAGTAAAAGAATTAGACTTTTATTTAATATCTCTGTCTTTTTTCTTGGCATATCATTCATAGCATCTTTTGAGGAAGGGTTTAAACCCAAGGTTATTGCTGGAAGATTATCAGTTACAAGATTCATAAAAAGAATCTGCAAGGCTAATAAAAGAGGGATTTGCCAACCTAAAAATGGCGCCAATAAGACTCCAATGAATAAAATTGAAAGTTCTGCAAAATTACACGAGAGTTGGTAAGTTACAAATTTTCTAATATTTTTAAAAATAGTTCTTCCTTCTTTAACCGCTAGAACAATAGTGCTAAAATTATCATCTTTCAAAGTTAAATCTGCAACTGAACGAGAAACGTCTGTGCCATTTTTTCCCATTGCAACCCCTATATGCGCTTCTTTTAACGCAGGCGCATCATTGACTCCATCTCCAGTCATTGTAACGATTTCGCCATTAGATTTTAAGGCTTTGATAATTCTCAGTTTGTGTTCTGGCCTGACCCTGGCGAAAATAGAAATAGAACCAATAATTTTGGTGAGCTCGTCATCCGTGATATTATCAAGTTCCTCCCCTAACATCAGTTTTCCTTTCAACCCAATTTGTTTGGCAATCGATATAGCAGTCTCTTCGTTATCACCAGTTATCATCTTAACTTCTATACCTGCATTCTTACATTGCTTAACGGACTCTTTTACTTCTTCTCTTGGCGGATCTTCCATTCCCACCAATCCAGAAAAAATTAAACCTTCTTCAAAATGATTTTTAGTGAAAGTATCTACTTTTTTATAAGCAAAAGCAAGGGTCCTAAAAGAATTCTGAGTCATAGAATTATTAGCTTTGAGAATTATCTTTTTATCTTTTTCAGTTAACTTAACGATTCCTTCTTTTTTTTGTATTAAATTACAATGTTTAATCAAATATTCTGGAGCTCCTTTTGAATATACTATCTTTTCTTTATTTATTTGGCATAGTACAGACATCATTTTTCTATCAGAATTAAACGGGATTTCCTGGACTCTTTTAAAAGTTAGATCTTCTTTGAACAATCCTGCTTTTGCTGCTAAAACGAGAAGAGCAGACTCTGTTGGCGATCCACTCACTTTAAGCTCATTATCTTGGCCTGTTCTTTCTATCCGTGCATCATTGCATAAGACGGCATTATTGAACAATGTATCAAAAAAAGGCTCTTTTTTAATGTCTATCCGCTTGTTTTTAAGAGTAAAATCGCCTTTTGCCTCGTAACCTGCTCCTGTAACATCAAAAAAAGAGTTCCCTGCAAATATTCTTTTAACTGTCATCTCTCCTTTTGTTATTGTTCCAGTTTTATCAGAACATATGACTGTTGTTTCACCAAGGGTTTCAATTATTGACATCCTATTTACAATTGCATTTTGTTTTGCCATCCTGTGGGCTCCAGAAGCTAAAGTTGTTATAAGAACAACTGGGAAACCCTCCGGAAAAGCAGAAACTGATAAGGCAATTACAAGAATTAATACGCTGATGATAATCTCTTCATTTATCACTGCACTTTGTGATAGCATGAGTATACCGGTTAATACAGAGATTACAATTGCTATAATTGCCATGTATTTTGCAATTTTATTCACTTTTTTTTGAAGCGGCAGTTCTTTTTCTGCAGTAGAAATCAATCTGGCTATTTTTCCAAATTTGGTATTCATTCCAGTATGGATTATTTTTGCTAAAGCCCTGCCATTAACAACATAGGTTCCCATGTAAACAAGATTATCATCAGTATATTTTTTTTCACTGCCTACTTTTTTCTTGATCTCTTTTGATTCGCCAGTAAGAATTGATTCATTTACACGCAATTCTTTTTCTTCAAGCAATATGCAGTCAGCTGGAATCTTCTCTCCATTTCTTAGAATTAATATGTCGCCTGGAACGAGATTTACAGACTGAACCTCTTGTTCTTTTCCATCTCTTATTACTATGGAAACAGGAACGAGCATCTCCTTCAAAGCAGAAATTGCTTTTTCTGCACGATACTCTTGCACAAATCCCACAATTATCACCATCGCGATAACCGCAAGTATTGTATAGGCGGTAACTGATTTGCCTACAAAAAAAGAAATAAGCATTGCAACAATCAGCAAATAGATCATGGAATTACTCTTTATCTGCCGTAATAGAATTTTTAACAAAGTGGTTTTTGAAATATCCTTAATTTCATTTAAACCGTACTGTTCAAGCCTTTTTTCCGCTTCTTTTGTTGTCAGGCCTTTTTCCTTTAACATAATATACTTTAAAAATAATGAGGTATATAAAAATTCTCTTTTCCGCAGAAAAAGGCATTATGCTATTCTGAAGAAATATTTTCTAGTTTCAAATTGTGCATGGGGAAGCCCTAAAATCTCAAAA
>CAYJVI010000111.1:0-3603 GCA_964373595.1 uncultured Methanosarcinales archaeon
TAGTTATAAAGATACTATGATGTATTACTCTCGCACAGACTTTGCTCGCCAACAGAAGTTAGGCAAGCCTGAATTCCTTAAACTTTTAGGAGAGGACTTAAGAAACCTGGCAAATGTAAGAAGAATGTTTAGTGGCGAATTTGATGATAGCTACTCTTGGAGATACTGGTCTGCTTATTTGGAATCACAGAAGGAACAAGAAAATAATAAATACCTTGGTTACAGAAAAATCAAAGAAAGCACTTAAGTCTAATCTACCTTTTAATCTTCTCAATCTTATCAACCGTAATCCAAGCAGCCATTAAGCCATGACCTTTCTTATTGATTTTAAATGGTTCTATTTGCTCTACCTTTTCCAAAAACATCAGGGTACATAAATTCTTACCTTTCACTTTTTCCGCATAAGACCGGGAAACACCTATCTTTTTTCCATATTGCTGTAATAATCTTTTTATTTTTTCTTCATTCAAACGATCAAAAAACAATACTCTGGAAACAGTTGCTCTAGTCGTAACTGGCTCTCCGGATTCTTTGAAATAAATAACATCTCCAGCAGCAATATTCTGGTACGGCGTTCTCTTGAATTTATACCAGCGTGATTCAATAGTTTTCTCACTGGAAAGAATTTTATTCAAAAGTTTTCCATTTTTTGAAAGTATAGCTAAATGATCCATTCTTACCTAAATAATTCTGCCACTTCTTCCACGCTCATACTTCCCGGATTCTTGACAATGGAATGCATACTTCCGCCGCCATCTCCTAAATACCGAGGCATCACATGGATATGCAAATGAGGAACAACCTGTCCTGCAGCAGTGTTATGATTCCAGCCGACGTTAAATCCATCCGGACTTAAAACCTCTTTAATCCTGCTCATGGTCTTGCGCACTGCTACTATTAATTCCTGCAATTGTTTGTCAGAGAAATCAAATACAGTTTCTCCATGTTCTTTAGGGATGACTACCGTATGTCCTTTGGAATGCGGCTTCACATCTAAGAAAGCAAGCACCTTCTTGTCTTCATACACTTTCTGCGCTGGAATTTCCCCCTTTCCAATTTTGCAGAAGATACAGTTGTCCATCAGGCATAAAATTTCAAACTTCTTTATTTAGTTTTCCCTTCTCCATGTATAGTGTAGTGTCCGGAAATTATTTCGCTGAGAAAATAAGGGTCACCGCCTTCATACGAACGCAAGAAATAAAGAAACTACTTTATTTCTGCGCAGAAAACTGATAGCTTTCAGTTTTCTTGCGGTAGAATCCGCATAACATCGATTGCGGAAGGGGTTGTTCCTTACGGTGCAGAGCTCCCAAAAGCCAGAATCCCTTTAGACTTCTTGATGAATATTTGTTTTACCGACGGTAGAAAACTGTAGGACTATATAAAATTTTCCATGTTTTTTCATGGAAAAATCAGCCCTTTTTTCCCCTTAGTTCTATTTATACTTTTCTGCCCTTTAGCTTCCAGAAGTGCGCGTACATCGTCGACAAAACGGAGGGAAATACCATGAAGTGTAAAATATGCAAACAAGAAGCAGACCAGAAAATCTGTCCAACGTGCCAGGTGTTTTTAGAGTGGAATTATCCTGGCGAAAAGATGGAAGACATCCTGGAGAAGTACAAAGAACTTTCAGCCGCGCATTTCCATCTACGGAGGAGGAAACGAAAATGAAATGGGAACTAATCGCTGTAGCATTATTTTGGCTTGTGTATGGCCCAGTAAGCTTCGCCATCTGGGGCTCTACCAGTAGTCATCTAAGTAGCTTAGTAGCAATCCTTACCGCAGGAATTGTGTTTACTGCCACATTTCTGGGTGGACGGTTACTAATGCAGCATATCAAAGCCAAGAGGTACAAAGCATTGATCGAGGAGAAAATGGACATCCTTGACCAACTTCAAGAGGAAGAGACAGTCCAGAAAGGAGGCAAAAACTCCTTTGGGACCTCGGAGGCTACGCCTCCTGCGGAGCCGGAAGCCGATTCCGAAGAGACTGAGGAAGTTTTGGAAGAAAAGGCTTCTGCTCCTCAAATTCAAGAAACCCTAGACTAAGGAGGTGCAAAAATGAAGAAGATATATTTTGTATTACTGTTGCTGGCGTTGTTCATTGCTCCGAACGTGCTGGCAGTAGAACAGCAGGCAAGCATAGATACGCAGATTACTCAGAGCGAAAAAGACCAGTTTGACGCCATTTTAGCGCCGGTACTAAAGATCTACAACTTTGTGAAGTACATTGCGACAGTTGTAGCGGCACTCTTTCTGGTGTATGCTGGGATTAACTACATGACTTCTGGCAATGATCCCAAGAAAAGAGATCAGGCCAAGAACATCGTAACGTATGTGGTGATAGGAATGGTGGTAATCTGGGCAGCTCCACTGTTGGTGAACTTGCTAATATGAAGCTGGCCATTTTTTTTCTTTTTTTAGTAATTTTACCGAGCCTTCATGCTTTAGATTGCAACAGCATAGCTAACAAGCAGTGGTGTAATGATATTCAGAAGAGTAATATCTCTCAGCTAGAGAAAGATTATTTGTTATCAGATATTATAAGTGATAGTAAGCATTATCCAGATCATCCGTTAGTAAAACAATGGAACAGTAAAGTTTCAACTACAACTACTCCTCAAGGCGTAACGAAGAAAAATTCTGAGTATGTAAAGGATTCATGGGTAAAAATACTTACAGTTATGCCTTCCGTTCTTTTCAATGATACTTTATACATAAGCAATAGCGGAGAAATAATAGTTGGCTACAACCATAACGTTTATGTTCCTACTTATACTGATTCAGGTGACTGCAAGACCGTACGCAGTATTGTCCAAAGCACCAGCACAGCACAACTGTATATCAACAACCAGTATGTTGGCACTGGGCATAATGTAAACTACTTCATCTCTCTACCACATAATGCTGATGCTGTCATCAAAGCAACCTATAAAGCAGAAGTCCAGCTTAAGATTAAACATTACACCAAGCAGAAAGAATATTACTGGAAGAATGGGGTTAAGAAGTATAGATGGGTTTGCGACTATGATTACACTCAGTACAAAACTGATACCGTAACTTCACAAGACATTCTTAAAGCCAAAATTCACAATCCGCAGCCAACCGCAAGCTTTACTGTACAAGATAAATATCTTGACTCTATCAAAGGAGGATTTATTTCTAAAGATGCGGTCAATGCAGAATTAACTTTCTTTGATTCCTATTACAAAGAGCACAACTACGTCTTTTCTGAAGTGATAAGTCCTTTTAACACCTTAACAATCAAAGCCGAGAAACAACCAAGCACAGAGCAGAAAAATCTAGCCTATTCTGGAACAGAGATTACTGTTCCTAAGATAGATGGCTGTACTATTGTTGTATATGATTTCTTTTCCAAGAAAGTGCTTCCTTGTAATGTGAATTATGAAAATCCAGAATTTACCATAACTACGGATAAAACAGTATATTCTGAAAATGAAACTATCGCTCTCAAAATAGAACCAGTGGGAAAAGAATACAGCGTTACCTACGCTGGCAAGGAATACAAAACTAACGGAGAGCTAAAACTAACCGCAGAGTATCCCTACAGCAAAATAGAAGTACAGTACAAAGACAGAATCAT
>CAYJVI010000112.1:0-3556 GCA_964373595.1 uncultured Methanosarcinales archaeon
GCTTCATTTCTTCAGGACAACAAAACAACATTTATATACCATTTTTCTTTCCTTCCTTCCATGTTTGGCTTTACAGAAAAAGAGGTTAAGATATTCAAATCACTTAATACACCTAAGAAAATCCAGGATTTCCTCAACAAGATTCCCATTAATTTTGAACACGGCCGGGAAACTGTTCTTTCTCCTCGGATGGTGCTGAGAGAAAACCGCGCTCATTGCATGGAAGGAGCGATATTCGCTGCTGCAGCATTACGATTCCATGGACATAAGCCATTAGTGTTGGATTTAACCACGGTTAAAGATGATGACGATCACATTGTTGCAGTTTTCAAACATAAAGGGTATTGGGGAGCGATTTCCAAAACTAATCATGCTGTACTACGATATCGAGAACCAGTGTACAAAAGCATCCGCGAATTAGTGATGTCTTATTTCCATGAATATTTTACCAATCATGATGGCAAGAAAACGCTTCGTTCATATTCTCTGCCGGTCGATTTATCCCGTTTTGATAAGAGAGGATGGATGACTGCAGAAGAAGATGTGGAATATATTCCTGATTATCTGTTTGAAGTTGCGCATAAGCCGATTCTTTCCCGTTCTCAGATTGCTCTTCTCCGGAAAGCGGATCCGATTGAGATTAAGGCCGGAAGGATGGTGGAGTGGGAGAAGTAATAAAAATGGGGCCGCGAAGACTTTCATCCAGTATCTAGTTTTCGCGGTGGACTACACGAAGTGTATGTCCGCCCAACTCGCCTAGATTGCTGGCTTTGAACTCCGGTCGCACCCATGTTGGCTATTTTAGTCCCCAAGGGTGAATCCTCTCTTGCAAGCTTTATCTGCTTGAACCAAGCTAGACTACGGCCCCGTCAGAAGAATAAACTAACCGCCACATTATAAATCTTACTTAGAAAGCTTTTTATATAAACCATCTTTTCCAATATCTATGTTCCAACGATTTTCCCACAGTTTCAAATTAGTGAAAGAAAGTTTTGCTGTCCTGAAGAAAGACAAAGAGATCATGCTCTTTCCGGTCATCTCTGGCCTTCTGACGGTTATGGCTTTCATCTCCTTATTTGTTCCTTTTTCCTTTGCTTTCCTGGGCGGAGAAGTTTCCCCATCATTTTTCTACCTGCTGCTCTTCTCCTATTACCTTATTACTTCTTTCATAGTCATATTTTTCAACAGCGGGTTAATCACCTGCGCGCATATGCGCTTAAACGGGAAAGATCCGACTTTTAAAGACGGATTGAAGAAAGCCTGGAAACATATAGATCAAATCTTTGTATGGTCTTTAATATCTGCTACCGTAGGATTAATTCTGCGCCTGATTATTGACAAAATAGAGGAAAGTGAAAAGCTCGGCCCTATTGGAAAAATTGTAGGAATGATTTTCATCGGCCTTCTGGGCATGGCCTGGAGCTTCTTAACCTTCTTTGTCGTTCCGGTGATGATCTTTGAAAATAAAAGTGTATTTGCTTCCATCAAGCATTCCGGCTCGCTCTTTAAGAAAACCTGGGGAGAGAATGTCATTGGGCAATTCTCGATGGGGTTGGTGTTTTTATTATTGGGTTTAGCAGGTTTGGGCGCACTAGTTTTGGCCTTCCTTTCCGGCTCGCTTATGGTCATAGTTGTGGTCGGCGGACTTACTTTACTGTATTGGACACTTCTGGCAATTCTCAGCGCCAGCTTGAACGGCATCTTTGTTGCAGCCTTGTATAATTATGCTACCACTGGAAAAGTACCCTCTGCCTATAGCCAAGAATTAGTAAAGGGCGCGTTTAGGGCGAAGAAAAGAGCTGGATTTCAGTAATTAAAATAATTATTCCACCGCTTCCCCCACAATGCTTCTCAACATATAATCAACTACTTTAATCTTAATTCTTTTCTTCAACGGCAATCTTCCTTTCACCCCAATGACTAACGGATAGGTCCCCATCTGCCTACAAAAAGTAGTTTTACCATCGTACATCTCGGTAAAAACATCAGTTAAAATTGTACCTTTCGGTAAAATCACCCCTAACATCGGATAATCAATCTTCTGCCTGATTTCATTTCGCCACTTCCAATAATACTGCTTATTCTTTCTCAGGTATTTAGTTCCGCCATGTTTTTCTAAGTAGGTATCTGGAAGAACTGCAACCTGGCGGATATTAATGCGGCGCAGCATCAACCCTTCGTCTATGATTTGCTGCAGTGCTTGCATATTTTGCTTGTGGCTTTCTTTAGTCTCGCCCAACAATCCAAAAATAATATTTATTCCTGGCAAGAATTTAGGCAATCCGTTTTCTCCTCGTTCTGCACCATATTTGTTAATGATTCTGATAGCTTTCATGGCCATCGCTGGAGTAGTATTCAATAAATTCTCTTTAACCACAACTGGATCAAAACTTTCTACGCCAAAGGCAGCAATATTTCCCGAAGTGCAATACTCTACAATTGCTTTAGTAATTTCTTCTCCTCCTGGCGCCACTACGGAATTGGGATTTACATTATCAATCTGCAGTACCTCTATCGAAGGACATTCTTTTCTGATTTGTTGCAGCATTTCAATAGGCCTATCAGAAGCATAAAAATCAGCCTGTTTTCCCAGGCGGAAATATCGCGCTCCTTTTTGGTAATAGGCTTTTACTTCTGCAACAACTGATTCTATGTTTCTGTTGACAAATTTACTTTTGATCGGCTCTGTACAGAAGCTGCATTTACCGACTTTACATCCTCTCCCTGTTTCAATTTCGATCATTATTCGATAAGGGATGTGTTTTAGAATTTCTGCTCCTGCCAGCGCAAATTTATTTAAATCAGTAAATGAAAGGCTGTAATCTTTAATTTCAAAATCGTGCTGTACTTTTTCGTAGAATTTTCCGCCTTCTAACTGTGTTCCAAACACCGCAGGACCGGTAAGAATGATTTTACATTTTATATCTCTGACTAAAGGCACTACTTCCTGTAATGTTCCCGGTAAAGCAGTCAAATATTTTCCCGGGACGTGAACTCCGAGGACAATGATCAGAACATCGGTGTTTGGCAATATTTCTGATGCTTTATTTTTAGTAAGATTATAGATGAGAATGTTGGTTTTTTCTTTTTCCGATGGTTCTTTTTTGATGTTATTATATCTCTTCCACAATCTTAGATCATCTATAGTCAGATACGTAACCTCATGCCCTTCCGTTTTCAGCTGCCCGTAAATATATCTAGGATAAGTGCCTAAATAAGGGGGTACACCTAATCCAGAGGCTTCATCGGTGTAGCAGTCTAGGATGGTGTATTTCATGAAATATGTTTTTTAGAAGCGATTTTATAAATTATTTGGCCAAAAATACGATATACTTAACTATAGCCAATAACATGGTCGTATAAACCAGCATTACATTTTGCACAGGAATATTTTACGCCTTTTTTTCCAGAAAGAAAAGCAATAGTGTTAAACGATTCTATTTTCGGTGGTCCAACGATAATTCCCTTGCAACGCTCGTTACATTCATAGGCAACATGTTCTTCTCTGCTATATTTACCAACACCACTATTTCTTGAATATATTTCTATGCCTTTT
>CAYJVI010000113.1:0-3555 GCA_964373595.1 uncultured Methanosarcinales archaeon
GTTGGGTTACAGCAAGAATTGGAAAAACGTTTTGGGAAAAAAGTTGATTTATTAACATATCGTGGTTTAAGCCCTTATCTCAAGGATTATATTCTAAAGGATGAGGTAAGAATAATATGAACAAAGATCCCCTTGCGTTCATTAAGCACATCAGAGATGCTGTTACTTCGATTGAAAAATTTACTCAGGGATTGTCTAAAGATAGTTTTCTGAATAATGAAGAAAAATAATATGCAGTTATGCGGGCCTTAGAGATTATTGGTGAAGCAGCAAAAAATATTCCCCAATCATTTAGAAATAAACATCCGGATATTCTCTGGAAAGAGATTGCAGGAACGAGAGATAAATTAATTCATCTTTACTTTGGTGTAAATTTAGATTTGATTTGGAAAGTCGTCAAAGAAGATATTCCTCAACTCAAGAAACAAATTCAGCAAATTCTGGAAGCTGAGAAAAAGATAAGCAAGCAATAAAATTCACCCATTAAATATTTAAATCACTTCTCCAGAAATTCTTTTGCCGTCACTATCTTTATCCCAGCAAATTCTTTCAAATTCAATAAATGAGGATCTCCACTAACGATATAGTCAGCTCTGCCAACAATAGCTGTTTCTATGATAATGTCATCATCAGGATCATCTTTGATGACTTTAATTTTTCCAGTAATCTCAATCATCTCAGCAACTTCCAATAAAATAGAACTAAAAGACTCTTTTTGTTCTTTATTAAAATGAAATTTAGGATAATCCATGACTCGCCGTAATTCATCAATTTGTTCGGAAGAAGTAATTAGCTTAAGCTCGCCCGTAATACACTTTAGAAATATCTCTCTCGGTTTACTCCTCCATCATAAGGCAGAAATGAATATATTTGTATCTAGGAGGACCTTTGTCTTTTCCATTTGAGAGCCTCATCCACATCCTTAGTTGTAACCTTGTGTTTCTTAAACTGCTTCTCAACCTCTTTTGATAGTTTCTCAAATTCCGCCTTTATATCTGGTATTACTACTCTCTTAAACAATACTCCATCTTTTACCAAGAATGGAACAAATCTATCTCCTGGAGTAAAACCTTCCTTTTCTCGCATCTCTTGTGGCACAACCAGCTGTCCTTTAGGGCTCATTTTGACCAGATCACTTTCCATAGTTTTACAGTTTAACTGTTTAACTATTTAAGATTTTCCTTGTATTTTACCGAGTTCCCCCATTAAATATTTAAACCACTTCTCTTTCTAACACTGGATGAATCCAGAACAAAAAATTGCTTTAATCAAGCGAAATACGCAGGAAATCGTTACCGAAGCAGAGCTGTTAGACTTACTGAAAAAGAAAAAACAGCCGATAGTCTATTTAGGAACCGCTATCACCGGGAGACCACATATCGGGTATTATGTCTGGGTTCTGAAGATGGCCGATTTCCTCAAAGCGGGATTCAAAGTGAAAGTATTGTTAGCAGACATTCACGGCGCATTGGATAATACTCCCTGGGATGTCTTAGAAAAGCGTTACAAATATTATTCCAGCGTTATTCCGTTGATGTTTCAGTCCCTAGGCGCCGATGTTAAAAACATAAAAATAGTTAAGGGTTCAGAATTCCAGCTTAAGAAAGAGTATATCCTGGATATGTTAAAGCTATCTACTCACACTTCCATCCATGACGCCACTAAAGCTGCATCTGAAGTGGTTAAATTTGGTGACAGCCCTAAGCTAAGCGGGATTATATATCCTTTAATGCAGGCGCTGGATGAAGAGTACCTTCACGCAGATGTGCAGTATGGGGGTGTAGACCAGCGGAAAATATTGATGTACGCTAGGGAATACTTGCCGAAAGCAGGGTATAAGCCCAGAGTAGAAGTGATGACTCCTTTAATTCCCGGATTGATTGGTAAGAAAATGTCTGCTTCTGATCCTAAATCCAAGATAGATTTGCTGGATGACGAGAAAACAGTGCAAGATAAAGTGCGGGGAGCGTACTGTGAAGAAGGAAAAGTTGAAGATAATGGCGTTTTGGCATTCTTGAAGTTAGTGGTCATGACTTTAAAGCAAGACAGAAAAGAAAAATTTACTGTTGAACGCCCGGCAAAATTCGGCGGGAATGTTTCCTTCAGCACTTATCAGGAAATAGAAGATGCTTTTGTGCAGAAGAAATTACATCCCCTGGATTTAAAGAATGCCTTGGCCAAAGAGATCAATGCTCTTCTGGAACCATTTAGAAAGAATAAAGCTAAGTTAGATAAGATTGCGCTGGAAGCGTATGTTTAGGTTTTATCTTTAGCATTAAGTTTATATTCTACCTGCGCTTTGAATATTTCAAAATATTGTTTTGCCAGTTTATTATTGGACTCCAGAAGTTCCTTCACTCGTTCTTCCTTTGTCGTTAGAAAAAATACCTTTACCGCAGCAGGTATAACTATTGGTCCTACGAATAAAACCGGTAACAAAAACCCCATAAATCTTTGATAAAAAGGAGAACTATTTTCTATCTGTAGCGCTTCTTCATAGGAAAGCGGATATACCAACCCTTGATCAAGTACTCCCTCCAAATCATAGCGCTTTCCTGGCGCAGTATGATCCATCTTTCCAAGCTTAGCCACCAAATCTTCATGTTTTGGAAGTTCTTGTTCGCAGTCATACAATTTGTACAAGGAGCGTAATCGTTCTGCTAAGTTTTCTGATTCTGGTGTTGGTTTCATTTTTGATTCACCTCAAATCCAACATAGTCTAAAAGCAGCTTATGATCGAAACTCTCCATCTCTTTCTCAAACTTTTCAAAACGTTTTGGGCGTTCTGCATGGTATTGTACTGCTTGTTCAAAATTCTTGCGTTTTTCTTCATCCATTTTCAAAAATGATGTTGCCTCATTATACTTTCGGATGGCTTGCTCTTTCTGAAACCCGCTTGGAGAGTGAAAGGACGCTTGAATCTCTTTTTTTGGATAATCATCAGCAGTTATACTCCCACTATTTCCATTAGAAAAAATAAGTTCAAGCTCAGAGCTTTTTCTCTTTGATCCGTGTAGGTACAACGCAAGATCGTCTCCAGAATTTTCGTTACTGATATTGCATTTCTGTAAATCCATAAAATAAGTTGACGGCTTACACAATTCTATTGGCCCATACAAGGGAAACATCAGTCCGGCCCCAATCATTGCCACACCGATAGCACCGCTGCCCCGAACATTTTCAATACTTTTTAGTACAGCGTATCCTAAAGGAACACTCACTGGCGCCAGGGGCAAAGTAAGCATGCTTAGTCCAATCATCCCCCAATCACGTTTTTTTTCGAAAGGGATTTCCTGCGCACCTACAAGGTCTTTAAACTTATCACAGAGGATTATATATCGATTTTCTTCTTCTTCTCCCATCTTTCTAAGATGTTCTAGTTCCACTTCAAAGGCTTCCCCGGAAAATTTAGCTTTTGAACCATCTAAGTATCGAACCGTGGGAAAACTGTAACCTGAAGCATCATTGGGAAGAGCAGCGTAGGCAATTCCTTTCTCCTGGCTCTCGTACAGCACTGTGAATTCTTTATCAAATTCTGCAATCAGAATTTTTCCT
>CAYJVI010000114.1:0-3490 GCA_964373595.1 uncultured Methanosarcinales archaeon
TGGCAGTTTTCTGCAAGAAGAAAGGTTTTGTCTATCCCTCTTCTGAAATCTACGGCGGATTAGCCGGCTTCTACGATTACGGCCATCTGGGAACTAAACTCAAACATAACTTCGAAAATCTCTGGAGAAATTACTTTCTCAGTCTGGATGATAATTTCTTTGAAATTGAAGCAGCCAATATCATGCATGAAAATGTGTTCAAGGCTTCAGGACATCTGGAAAATTTTATTGATCCCATTGTTGATTGTTCAAAGTGCGATTTCTCTGAACGGGCAGATCACTTTATCCAAGCCAAAACAAAAAGCAGGCATGAAGGACTTTCTCCGGAACAATTAACTGCCTTAATTGAAAAAAATAAATTGGTTTGTCCTAAATGCCAATCAAAACTAAAACCGGTTTCGGTCATGAACATGATGTTCCCGGTGCAGTTGGGCGTCAACAAAAATAACCGCGCTTTCCTTCGTCCCGAAACGGCGCAGTCTCCCTTCGTCAATTTCAAACTACAATACGAATTGCAGAGGAAAAAACTCCCCTTGGGATTAGCAGTAATAGGAAGGGCCTACCGGAATGAAATATCCCCCAGAAATTTCATGCTCAGGCAGCGCGAATTCACCCAGGCGGAATTGCAGATTTTTTTCAATCCGGCTAAAATACATGAACACAAACATTTTGAGCTGGTAAGGGATGAAAAATTACGGACACTTTTAGTCAGCGACAGGAAACAAGATGAAGTGGCGGAAAGAACGGCGCAGGAATTGGTGGAATACGGCTTACCACAGTTTTATGTCTATCATCTAGTGAAAATCCAGCAATTTTATCTTCACGGTCTCAAAATTCCTAAAGAAAAATTACGCTTTTATGAATTGGATGAAAAAGAGAAGGCTTTTTACAACAAATATCATTTTGACATTGAAATTGAATTGGAAGAATTTGGGTTTACCGAGCTAGGCGGTCTGCATTATAGAACCGATCACGATTTGCAGGGGCATGAAAAAGTTTCCGGAGAAAAAATGGAAATTTTCGACGAAGAATCGGGAAGCAAATTTATTCCCCAGGTCTTGGAATTATCGTTCGGCGTCGATAGAAATGTGTATGCTTTACTCGATCTCAATTATGATGATGATAAAGAGAGGGGCAATATTGTCCTGCATCTGCCGGCCAAACTGGCGCCTTTCTTTTGCGCGGTCTTCCCCTTAGTGAAAAACAAGCCGGAAATAGCCGCAAGAGCGGAAGAGGTTTACTTGAAACTCAAGAAGCAATTTTCCTGCTTTTATGACGAAGCAGCTTCAGTGGGAAGAAGATATGCGAGAGCTGATGAAATAGGGGTGCGGTACTGCATTACTGTTGATTTTGAAAGTTTAGAAGACCATGCGGTAACCATTCGCGATAGAGAAACTACCAGACAGGAGCGGGTGAAGATAAGCCAACTCGCGGCCAGATTATCAGAATTGCTGGACTAATAAAAAAAAGAGAAGATTAAAATATAATAAGGGTATCTTTTACCGTATGAATCTGCTTTTGCCAGGCTGGAACAGGAAAGCTTCTGCCACTCCCGTTGTCCTTTTAATACTCATAGCTCTGGCTTTGGCAGCAAGTTTCTTTCTGCTGGCCAATCCGGCCTCGTTTGGAGATCCTTCCCTGCGGACGACTATTCTTTTCATAGTCGGAGCAACGGTCGCGGTGGCCATTCTGGTTGTAGCCTGGGAATTTTCAATTGCCAACCGGCTTCGAAGAGCTCTCAGGAAAATAACTCCTCTTATCGACTACGAGCCTTCCGATGCGGTGAAGAAACCGTATTTGGATCTTTACGCTCTTTATCTTAAGCTCTCGGAAAAAAAGAAGCAGAACTTTTACACCCGCGTCAATTCGCTCCGTGAACGTATCGAAGAGCACCTCAAAAACGAAAAGGATATGGGGCGGTTATTCCAGCAAGCTGAGAAAGGAGATCTTGCGGAGCAGAAGAAAACCTATCTTGCCATTTATAAAGCCTACGAAAAATTACCCCGAAAAGTGCAGCATGAGTATTATCCCCGCATCGTGCAGCTTCGTGATAGGCTGGAAAGAGGGAATTAAGCTATGGTAAAAACCATGAAAGTTAAAGACCTTCAAGTAAATCAAGGCAATGTTGATGTAGTCGTCGAAATTACCGAGAAAGAAGAGCCCAGAACTTTTGAGAAGTTTGGAAAAACCGGGCGGGTTTGCAATGCGAAAGTGAAAGACGGCACCGGCAGTGTGACTCTGACTCTGTGGAACGACGATATCGATAAACTAAAGATCGGTGATAAAATCCATCTCCAGAACGGCTGGTGTTCAGAATTTCGGGAACAAAAACAAGTTTCTGCCGGCAAATTTGGCAAAATAGAGGTAGTTAAGGAATGAAACTGCTTCCTTCCTTGCGGCAGAAAAAACGCTATGTGGTTTTTGAAATTGTTGCTGACAAATCTTTTTCCATTACTGATATTCAGGAAATGGTGGAAACTTCCCTGCAGAGATTCCTGGGAGAGCTGGGTATAGCCAAGGCAGGGCCGTTTTTTCTGAAAGAGAAGTGGAACGAACAGAAACAGCGTTTTGTGATAAAAGTTAACCATGCTTTTGTCGATGAACTCAAATCAGCATTGATTTTAAACAAAAAGATTAAAAATACTCCTGTACTTATCAAGTCAGTCATTACTTCCGGTACGCTTAAAAAGGTAAGCTCGTATCTATAGCGAGTATATGTCGAGGTGTAAACAAAATGCAAAATAAACAACAACAAATGGTAGATAAGATGGGTTATGACCGTTCCATTACCATGTTTTCTCCTGATGGACGATTATTGCAGGTAGAGTATGCTAAGAAGACGGTGAAGCAGGGCTCAACCGCCATGGGCATCGCCTGCAAGGACGGGGTGGTTTTTGTCGTCGATAAAAGAGTGACTTCCAAGCTTCTGGTTCCGGAAGCCATTGAAAAGATGTTTGTCATCGATGACCATGTCGGCGCAACTGCGTCAGGGATCATTTCCGATGCCCGTGTTTTAGTAGATAGGGCTCAGCTGAAAGCGCAGCAGCATGCGGTCACTTATGACACTAAAATAGATACTCTTTCGCTGGTGAAAGAAATCTGCGACTTGAAACAGATCTGCACCCAGTCAGCAGGATTGCGGCCGTTCGGCGTTTCTTTGATCGTCGGCGGAGTAGAGGAAGATGGAGAAGTGAAATTATTCTTGACGGAACCGTACGGATTGTATTTTCAATATAAAGCAGTGGTCATCGGCGAAGGAGAAACTGATCTGGAACCGCAGCTGCTGAAGAGATACAGATCTAACCTGACGGTTGAAGACGGTCTGAAATTAGGCGTAAGTCTGCTCAAAGAGTTCCTGCAGGCAGAATTCAATCTGGACCGGGTCGACGCAGCTTACATCTCTGCTGATGAAAAGCGATTTGTCAAGTTAAGCAACGAGGAATTGAAGAAGTATGTCAAATAATTTCTTCTTATCTTTTTCTTATGGCGG
>CAYJVI010000115.1:0-3449 GCA_964373595.1 uncultured Methanosarcinales archaeon
GAAGATTTTAAATTTACTTATAATTGGATCAAGGCATGTAGAGAGATCCTAAAACCTAACGGAACAATCTGGATATCTGGTACACCACACAACATTTATCAAGTTGGCTACGCGCTTCAATCTTTAGGTTTCCATATCCTAAATGAGATCACTTGGTACAAACCAAATGCTCCACCTAACTTAGCATGTCGTTGCTTTGCTCATGCTCATGAGACAATTATATGGGCAAAAAAATCTAAGGACGCAAAACATAAGTTTAATTATCAACTTATGAAAGATTGGGATGATAAAATTAGTCCAAAGGGAAAACAAATGAGAAGTATTTGGAGTATTCCTTTGACATCATTATCTGAAAAAAAACACGGAAAACATCCTACTCAAAAGCCGATTGAATTATTAAAAAGAATAATCCTTTCATCAACTGATGAAGGAGATCTTGTTTTAGATCCTTTTAATGGTTCTGGAACAACTGGTTTAGTTGCACATATGTTAAATAGAAAATATGTTGGTATTGAGTTAGAAGAAGAATACTTAAATCTGACTGCAAAAAGACTCAAGCAAGTTCAGCCTCAAAAAAATATTAATTCTTATTAATTATATCATTTCCTATCTTCCCATCTCCCATCCGCAACTATTATTAATCCCAACTCTTTATACCAATCATGCCCTATAAACTTTCCCCTTCATCCTTGAACTTGATGAAAGAATGCCCCAGATGCTTCTGGCTGGATAAGCACGGGGTCTGGAAGCGGCCGGCAGGGATCTTCCCATCACTTCCCAGCGGTATGGATGGCATCCTCAAGACCCACTTTGATAAGTTCCGAGACAAGGGAGAACTCCCTCCGGAACTCAAGAATACGGAATGCAACAATCACTGTAAGCTCTTTGATGACCAAGAATTGATGAAGATCTGGAGAAGCAACTTCAAAGGCATCCGCTGGGAAGATACAAAAGGCAATATCCTCTTTGGAGCGGTTGATAATATTCTGGTCAAAGGCAAAAAACTGATCGTTCTTGATTATAAGACCAGAGGATTCGCTCTCAAGGAAGATACGGCAGAACATTACCAGAATCAGCTAGACCTTTACAATTTCCTGCTTAAAAAGAATGGCTATGAGATCGAAGACTATGCCTTCCTGTTATTTTATATCCCAAAAGAAGTCTTGGAAGGCGGAGAAGTCCTCTTCGACACCAATCTAGTTAAAATGAAAATCAACATGAAAAACGCAGAGAAGCTCTTCACGAAAGCGCTTAAGCTCTTGAATAAAGATTGCCCTAAAAAGACTTGTGAATGGTGTGAGAGGGTATAATCTCCCAGAAATCTTTATAAAAATTGCTCTTATATAATTAGTATGCTGCTTTTGCTGCCAAAAAGAAATTTTATGATTATCACCAGAAAACGTTTCATATGCGGATGAAGGGAGATTTAGGATATCATGCGACTTCTAGGATTCTTAATGTATAACCCTACACCAAATAAATCCCTTCCAAGGATTTATCCATTATCACTTTGCAATTGCCCATCTTATTCAACAACTTAAAATCTGTGGATGCTTTCCTGACCTGTCCAATCCTATCCAGGATCTGGGTATACAGCCTGATCAAGTCTCCTTCCAGCAAATTGGAATACTTAAGCACTTCAAAGAAACTCTTTCCATGGTAAATAGGGTGCATGAGCGTAGTCATGAAGCGCAGGTCTTCAAACTTCTTCTCCCTGGACAAATACGGATTTTCCCGCAATATCTGTATCAAATCCCGCAGCTGTTCGTTCTTGAAAATCTCCTTGAACTCATGCCCGATGCGCGGTTCGTACACTACTGCGCACAGCAATATCAGGACCTGGTATTCGTCCAGCTTATCGACAAAATCAGTAGCAAAGATTTCCCCCATGGTGATCTCGTCAGCAAAAATCTGGGAGGAGAAATGTCCTTTCACCGTCAGTGTTCCTTTCTCTACATATCCATACTTCTGCAGCAGTTTCACGATATTGTTGTACCGGTACAACAGCATCTTGGTGGGTATTTTTGCGTAATTCTCTCCAAACTGCTGATACGAAAAGAAACTCATGCGCAGAATATGTTCAATTTCCTTTGGCGTATGCAGGTTGATCAGATTCAACACCGTATTGATGGATAACCTGAACTGCGAGCGTATTGGCTCTACATCATTGGCAGTAATGCTCTTGATCTCCTGGTAATTGAAGGTCGGCCGGTAAATCATGCTCACCACATATCCCTTAGTGTCAATCCCTCTCCTGCCAGCGCGGCCGGCAATCTGGAAATATTCCTTGCTGTTCAGATACCTGAAATTGTAGCCATCATACTTTCGCAGACTATTAAAAATAACGGTCTTAGCCGGCATATTAATGCCCACCGCAAATGTTTCTGTCGTATAAAGCACATTTATTTTTCCCTGACTGAACAAATCCTCTACCACTCCCTTAATCACTGGCAATAATCCGGCATGATGGAAGGCAATTCCCTGCGCCAGAATTTCTTTGAGCAGCATAGTGGTGGAAAGCTTATTCACATCCGTCGGCGCTTCTTCCAGTTTTTTATTCATGTACGAAAGCAGCTCCTGATTTCGGGGAAATAAATTGATCTTGGCTAATTCTTTTGCTTTCACCTGGCAGTCTCTTCGTGAAAAACTAAAAAACAAGGCTGGTAGTTTGTCTTTCCCCCAATCCTGCAGCAGGTGGAGATGGTTTGGTTCGGGAGTTTTTTCTCTTTTTCCTCTTTTCCCAGGCAGCACTCTTTCGTATCGGGGGATGGCTCTCGCTTCCCTAATCTTTTCCAGAGTGGCAATTCCCAGTTCATAATCATAAAACAGGTGTTCTAAAGGGACGTTCCGTTTGGTAGTGATAATCGTTTTAACCGGATGTTTTTTGATAGCCTGTATCCAGCTGCTGAATTCCGGAGCATTAGGAATGGTTGCTGATAAACAGAGAAAGCGCACTGTCGAAGGGCTGTAGATAACCGACTCTTCCCACACATAGCCGCGTTCAATATCATTGATGTAATGGATTTCATCGAAAATCACATAGGCGATATCGTGCACTTCCGCATCCTTGCTGACTACCATGTTCCGATAGATTTCGGTAGTCATGATCAATACTTTGGCATGTGGATTAATAACTAAGTCTCCGGTCATCAGGCCAATTTTGTGTTCTCCATAATCCCGGCAGAAATCCTTATACTTCTGGTTGGACAAAGCCTTAATGGGAGCAGTATAGATGATTCTTCTTTTATCGTCTTTATGTTTTTCTATAATGTAATCAGCAATAAGCGTTTTTCCTGAGCCGGTCGGCGCAGAAACCACCACAGAATTCTGCTGTTCAATAGCCTCAATGGCCTCTTCCTGAAAGGAATCTAAAGTAAAATCTTTGAATTTCATGTTTTAAGCTCTATTGTACTTATTATAAGGAAGAGGGTATTTAAATATTGCTTTCT
>CAYJVI010000116.1:0-3430 GCA_964373595.1 uncultured Methanosarcinales archaeon
GACTCCAGAACAACTATTGGAAGAAAAACTTACAAAAATATTATTACCATTTGATCAATTTATATCTCCTGCAAGTGCAGAAAAATATGATATTGTAAAACCACGGGTATTACAACAATTAGAGGATTTATACCATGGCAAATAAAGAATTACTCTCAGTACGAACGGCAATGAGGAAAACCAAGCCTTCTTTCGTAGTCAAGGAATCGCACTTTTCCAGCCGGATAGAATCGCGATGGAGATATCCGTATGGAAGACATTCTAAGGTTCGACAGATGCACTGCGGAAGGCCAGCCATGCCTACTCCGGGATATGGCGCGCCGGCGGAAGTACGAGGATTGCATCCGTCAGGATTAGAGATGAGAACTGTTCATAATGCTGAGGAGTTATTGGCGCTCAATCCCGAGACGCAGGGAGCGCTTCTCGGCGCAACGGTAGGAAAGAAGAAGAAAATGTCATTATTGGAATTGGCGCAGCAGAAAGGCGTCACTCTCCTGAATGTCAAAGATGCAGCAAAATCTATCGAAGTGATCAAAGCCGATTTTGAACAGAGAAAAGAATTGCGAAAAAAGAAAGCAGCGGAATCAGGCAAGAAAGAAGAAGAGAAGAAAAAGAAAGCAGAAGAGCGCGCCAGGAAGGAAGCGGCGGAGAAGAAAGCTCATGCTCATGACCAAGATAAGAATGTAAAGGGACAAACCGAGCAAGAGCACCAGGAAATGGAGAAGACTATCACTAAACCTCAATAAATACAAAAATGAGACAAAAAAAACAGCTTGCAGCAAAAATCCTGAAAGTTTCACCTAAGAAAGTGCGCTTTGCAGATGATGCTCTGGAAGAGATCCAGAAAGCTATCACCCGTTCCGACATCCGCGGCCTTATTGCCGTGGGAAAAATTTTCACTGCAAATCTAAATCAGCATTCCCGCGCAGGAGCGCGAAAAATACGGGCGCAGAAGCGGAAAGGAAGACGAAGCGGAAAGGGAAGTCGAAAAGGCTCCAAGCATTCCATCGTTACCAGAAAAGACAAATGGATTTCCCGCATCCGGGCGCAGCGCGGCCTGCTGAAAGAGCTGCGGGACAAGAAATTATTATCCACACAGAACTATCAAATGCTGTATACTAAATGCAAGGGAGGATACTTCAGGAACAGAAGGCACATCAAGCTGTACCTTAAAGAGCACCATTTAATTGAAGCAAGGAAATAAGAATATAAAAAATAAAATAAAAAAATGGCAACACACAAACCGAGAACAGTACTGTACAGGAGAAAGCGCGAGCATAAAACCAGCTACGCTAAGAGATTAAAGCTGCTGCAGTCCGGCAGGAAACGGTTAGTGGTGCGCCTTACCAACAGCAAAGTTATTGCCCAGCTGGTTGAATTTACTCCGACCGGAGATAAAGTGCTGGTGGGTGTGGACTCCTTTGCGCTTCGAAAGTATGGCTGGAAATATTCCTGCAAAAATGTGCCGGCAGCCTATCTTACTGGTTTACTCTTAGGAAAGAAAATGAAAGAAAAGAAGTACAAGGAAACAGCTGTTCTTGATACCGGATTCAAGTCGCCCCTGCATAAAGGGAAAATGTATGCTTTCCTGAAAGGCGCAGTGGACGCCGGCGTTTCCGTGCCTCACAGCAGTGAAGGCCTTTTTCCCGACGAAAAGAAGATACAGGGATTTCATGTTCAAGAGTATGCTGACAAGCTTAAAGGCGACAAAAATGCCTATGAAAAACAGTTTACGCAATATTTAAAAAGTACCGCCGAGCCAGAAAACATGGCCGCAGTATTCGCGCAGGTAAAACAAAAAATAGCCAGTTAAAAGGTTGAAAAAATGACAGATAATGTCCCGGAACCGGTAGAATTGCCGATGGAAGAAATAAAGGAAGTAATTGAAACAGTTCCTGCTCCGGAAACTTCCTGGAAGCCGAAAACTGCCTTAGGTAAGATGGTGAAAGAAGGGGTAATCTCTGATATTGATGAAATTTTCAATAAAGGCTACCGCATCATGGAGCCGGAAATTGTGAACACCCTTGTTCCTAATTTAGAAGAAGATCTGCTGCTGATCGGTCAGGCCAAGGGAAAGTTTGGGGGCGGACAACGGCGTATTTTCAAGCAGACGCAGAAGAAGACGCAGGAAGGAAACAAGATTCATTTCAAAGTGTGCGCGGTGGTAGGAAATAGGAATGGATACGTCGGTATAGGCATGGGGAAAAGCAAGGAAACTGTTCCGGCGCGTGATAAAGCCAAGCGCATAGCCAGATTGAATCTGATACGGATCCGCCGCGGTTGCGGGAGCTGGGAATCTGGCGCAGTTGAACCGAATACTATCCCTTTTGCCGTCGAAGGACGCTGCGGTTCGGTGCGCATAAAATTAATGCCTGCGCCCAAAGGAAAAGGATTATGCATTGAAAAAGAGTGCGCAAAAGTGTTAGCGCTGGCCGGCATCAAAGATATCTGGAGCAAAACTGAAGGACAGACCGGAACGAAACCTAATTTGATTTCTGCGTTGATAGATGCCCTGAAGAAATTGACGGAAGTGAAAGTGCGTCCGGAACACCTGGCGAAATTAGCTATCGTAGAAGGAAAATTGAAAAATACTTCTGTGGAAGTAACGGCATAAAATGGCAAAGGCTCCTGCAGGAAATTCTGAAAAAGGAAAATTGGCAGTGGTATTAGTCCGTGGTATGGTTAAAGTAGTTGAACCAGTGAAAGATACTCTGGCAATGCTGAATCTGCACCGGAAAAATCATGCTGCGGTTATCGATGATAATGCTGTCAATCAGGGAATGTTAGTAAAAGTGAAGGATTATATCACCTGGGGAGAAATAGATGATGCAACTTTCCAGGAATTAGTGCAGAAACGAGGGCAGCTTTTAGCAGGAATGGGTAAAGGACTGGAAGTTAATGGAAAAAAGTATAAACGTTTCTTTGCCTTGGCTCCTCCGCGGAAAGGGTTTGAAAGGAAAGGGATAAAAACTTCTTTTAAGGCCGGCGGCGCTCTTGGGTATAGGGGAGAAAAGATAAATGATCTGTTGAAGAGGATGTTGTGATGGTGACAGAAACTTCATTGGAACAGAGAACAGGGACTTTGTATAAGGGTGTAATCTTTGAACCCAAAGCATTCTATGATGGAAACTATAAAAAACTCTTAACCTACGATGCCAGCCTGGCTCGTCTTACTCAAGCAGGACATACTCGCCATCCCCGTCCGCAGGAAGTATTCAGTTTGCTGATTGCCAATCTGGAGAATAAATTAACTGCTGAACAGAAAGCGATTGCATACGATATGCTGAACAGTTATGGCGAATGGCTGAGCGCGGCGATGGAACGGAATGGAGATAAACTTACGATTTATACTGATCCAGAAGGTTTGGTATGGAACGGCTCAGCGTACGTGAAACAGAATTTCAGGTTTGACAGCAAGCGAGATTTTTCT
>CAYJVI010000117.1:0-3355 GCA_964373595.1 uncultured Methanosarcinales archaeon
CAAGGATAGAGCAGCTTTTCCAAGAGCGGAAGCCGCAAATTGTGGTTAATTTTGCTGCAGAGTCCCATAATGATAGAGCAGTTCTCAATCCTAAACTCTTTCTGGAGACGAATGTTCTTGGTACTCAGAATTTGTTAGAAGCATGCAGAAAATTTGGCATAGAGCGATTTCACCATATTTCAACCTGCGAGGTTTATGGTGATTTAGATCTTGATGATCCGAACTCTTTCTCTGAACATTCTCGCTATAATCCCAAGACTCCTTACAATGCGTCTAAAGCAGCAGCCGATCATATTGTCAAGGCATATTTTCATACCTTTAAAGTTCCTATCACGATCAGCAATTGCGGCAACAATTACGGTCCTTATCAGTATCCAGAAAAGCTTATTCCTTTGTTTGTGACTAATGCTCTCGAATGGAAAAAGTTGCCTTTGTTTAAGAGCAGCCACAATAAAAGAGAATGGATTCATGTGCTTGATCACTGTCAGGCTATCGATTTAATTCTTCAAAAAGGAAAAGCGGGAGAAACTTACAATGTGGGGACTGGAGTAGAGAAAAGCATTGAAGAAATCACGGCCATTATTTTGGATGTTCTTGATAAGCCCTCTTCCTTGAAACAGTATGTCCAGGATAGGCCGGGGCATGATAAGCGATATCCTCTCGATTCTTCTAAAATACAAAAAGAACTTGGTTGGGTTCCTCTTATTTCTTTTGAAGACGGTATAAGAGAGACGATCAAATGGCATGCCGATAATCAATGGTGGTGGAAGAAAATCAAGTCTGGGGAATTTCAGAAATACTATGATTCGTATTATGGAAAGCTGCAGGATAACAGATCAACAGAAAATTAAACTGCCGTTTTGAGAAAAAGCGTCTTTATGAAATTTCAATGGTTATTTTAATGTCTTCGCTTGACGGCCGGATGGCGTTTTCATATTCTGCCAGAGGAATTCTTCGCGTAATCATTCCAGGGAGGATTTCCGGCCAGCGCTCCATGAATCTGCCCAGACTTTTTACCCCATTATAATAATCAACTATGTTGGCATTGACTGTTCCAAAGACCAGCTTATTACCAAGCACATAATCGAGATTTATCCTGTCGCTGGGGATAGTTATTTCTTTATTTCCGCCGGTGATGCTGGTAAGACAGACTACTCCATTATTGCCGACTAGGCGCATAGCTTCGAAAGCTAAGCGGGAATCTCCCGACGCTTCCACTACAAAATCTACTTTACCAACGGTATCCATCACCTGCTCTAAAGAAGCGGAAGAGGCGCTAAGATAATGCGCCCCCATTTGTTTTACTAACTGCGATTTTACATTTCCCGGCGGACTGCGGGCAAGCACATAGACGTCCATCCCCCGCTCTGCCAGCAGCATAGCTTGAAGAAGACCTATAGGGCCAGCGCCCATCACCAGCGCAGTTCTTGGTTCCCACACCAAGCGTTGTTGGAGATCCCGTGCTTGACGGAATGCTTTTTCCACCACGCTCAGCGGCTCAAGAAAAACGCTTACTTCTTTAAGTTCAGCAGGGACAGGAATTATATATTTTGGTAGGTCTTTAAAGTATTCTGCCATACAGCCGTCAAGTTCCTTAATTCCCGATTCGATAAAATTTCCTGTCGAACACATGTCATTCAAATCGAAATTACAATTATCACAGCTATGACAAGGCCTGCGTACAGTTCTTACTACATGCTGGCCAGGATATAAACCAGAAACGTTCTTTCCTACTTTTTCAATAACGCCAGAAGATTCATGTCCTAGAATAAGATAATCTTTTCCTGAAGGGGCTGCACCATAAAGCCCTTCATGAATTTCCCGATCCGTTGCGCAGACGCCGGTTCTGATACTGCGGATAAGCACTTCATGGTCATCTATATTTGGGATGGGAACCTCACGAAGATGAGCGCTGTTCTTTTGTCCGGGAATTACCGCAAGTGCTTGCATGGTGCCTTGATATGGGGTGGATTTTTAAGTGTTTCTAGTCGGGATTTACAGTATCACAACTTTTAAGAATGTTGCGGGGGCAGATATTGTATGCTGCCAGTTACTTATTTGGACGAATTTATTTCTCCTAAAATACTAAGCATAGAAGAAGCAGCGAGCAGTATTGCTCTGTTTAAGAGTCGGGGCAAGAAAGTGGGGTTATGTCACGGCGGCTTTGATCTGCTGCATCCGGGACATATCAAGCATTTTGAATCGGCTAAAAAGCTATGTGATATTTTGGTTGTTTCGGTAACTTCCGATTGCTTTGTTTCTTCACGAAAAGGTTCTGGCAGGCCAATATTTTCAGATAAGTTAAGGGCGTACAGCATCGCGGGCCTTGAATGCGTTGATTTTGTTGTTATTACCTATTTTGAAAAAGCAATTCAGGTACTTGAATCTCTAAAACCATCTTACTACATCAAAGGCCCAGATTTTATAGGAAAAAGTACGCCGGGGATTACTGCAGAAAGAGATGCTATTGCCAGCGTAGGCGGAGAAATGAAGTATACGAGCGATACAAAATTGTCCACTACTGAGATTATTAATTATATTAAGCATTCCTTGGACACAAAAGAACTTCTCTTGGTTATTGACAGGGATGGAACTTTGATTGAGCCGGAAGAATTTCTTGGTCAGCATCACGATTGGAGAAATAAACTTCGTTTACTCAAGCCCGTGGTGGATTACATATCTTATTTACAAACTAAATATACTACCACAAAGGTTATTGCAACGAATCAGGCCGGTGTAGCGAGAGGGTTATATGACTGTAATACCGTCGAACAAATACACACAGAATTGGCAAAGCAATTGTCTGCTCAGGGAATAAAAATTGACAGTTGGCAATATTGTCCTGACGTGGATGCAGCGTATGCTGAACTTAAAAAAGAGGAGTTAACATTTGTTTCTGATTTTGTTAAAGAAAAAACTCGACGAAAACCGAATACAGATATGGTGCTGGACGCTTTGCGGGAGTTGAAGAAGGAATTGGGCGATTTTGACACTGTTCTTGTTTTAGGAGACCGGGAAGAAGATGAAGGATTGGCAAAGGATTTAAAGGCGAGATTTATTGATGTGAAAGAAAAAAGTTATGAAGAACTGGTGAAGGAGTTTTCGTAAGATATCAGTAACATTATTTCATATACTTTTTAAATAGATTCGTTAAAATTAACCTTATGGTTGCATATCACAAGATCAAAACAGTTATTTTTGACATGGACGGAACCATTGCCTTCCGCAACACGCATGATGCCAGCTATGCTTCTTTCTTTCGGCATATGGGTCTGGAGAGAGAAATGAAACAGATCGGTGACAAATATGATGACAAAGTGCATAATGTCATGACCACAGAAAATCATAGACGACA
>CAYJVI010000118.1:0-3335 GCA_964373595.1 uncultured Methanosarcinales archaeon
TCTTTCTGGATCATCCCGCAGCCAAAGAAGGCCGTTTTACCTTTATCACCGACTTTTGTATAAACACCCATCTTATTTAAACTCCCCTCTTCCTCTTATTCACCGATATTGATCACCTGATCTTCATAGCTTCCATCCCTATAGATAGTGATGCCTTTGCATTTTGATTTCCAGGCTGACAGATACGCGTTTTCCACATCTTTGATGGAAGCTGTCCGTGGGAAATTAATGGTTTTAGAGATGGAATTATCGACGTGTTTCTGCAAGGTAGACTGCATTCTGATGTGCCATTCCGGGCTGAGATCCTGGGCAGTCACAAAAACATCCCGGATATCTTTGGGAATTTCTTTGCATTCTTGTATGGTTCCTTCACGGGCAATCCTGGCAATGAGTTCCGGCGAATAAAATTCTCTCTCTTTGGCAACTTTTTCAAAGTGCCTGTTGAGGTGCACGATCTCAGTATTGCCCATAACATTCTTATGGTAGGAAATAGCAAATAATGGTTCGCAGCCAGATGAGGCATCGGCGAGGATGCTTATAGTTCCCGTCGGCGAAACAGAAAGGCAGGTCATGTTGCGCATTTTTCGTTCTGCTTTATGATGATCGGATTCTTTCCAGGCCGGGCAAGGGCCGCGCTGTTCTGCTAAGGCAGACGATTTATGGTAAGCGGTGTTCTTGATGAAGGATATCAATTTGTCAGCGAGCTCTACGCCTTCTTCCGAATCATATTTTATTGTAAGTTTGCAGAGAAGATCGGCAAAACCCATGATGCCTAACCCGAATTTCCGTGTTTTCTTGGTCTGCTCTTCAATCTCTTGAGTGGGATACGAATTCATGTCAATGACATTGTCAAGGAAATGGACGGCAGTACGGACCGATTTTTCCAGCTCTTCCCAGTTGATATCTTCCTTTGCTTCATCGATGAATTTATTTAAGTTTAAAGAGCCCAGCACGATCCCTTCGTAGGGAAGCAATGGCGCTTCCCCGCATTGGTTAGTAGTTTCTATTTCTCCCAGATGCTTGCCGGGATGCCTGCGGTTTATTTCGTCGATGAACAGCAGTCCCGGGTCGCCATTTTTCCAGGCATTCTGCGTAATCATGGAAAAAACATCTCTGGCTTTAAGCCGGCCGACATACTTCTCTGTTTTGGGATTAACCAGGTAATATTCACGGTCTTCTTCCACTGCTTTCATGAAGCGATCGGTTACCGCTACCGACAGATTAAAGTTCTTGAGCGCCTGCGAGCTGCGTTTTGCTTCGATGAAACGGATGATATCAGGATGATCGACGCGCAGCACCGCCATGTTTGCGCCAGGTCGAATGCCGCCTTGCTTAATTGCTTCCAGCGCTTTATCGTATACTTTCATGAAGGAAACAGGACCGGCAGCAACACCGACGTTAGAGCGCACAAAATCGCCTTTTGGCCGCAGCCGGGAGAAAGAAAATCCCGTTCCTGAGCCTCGCTGATGAATTAAGGCCGCATCTTTTAATGCGCCAAAGATGCCGTTGATGTGGTCATCAACCGGAAGGACAAAACAAGAACTTAGCTGCTGGGTAATTGTTGCTGCGTTCATTAAGGTAGGAGAGTTAGGCAGGAATTTAAGTTCAGCCATGAGAGCGTAAAATTCCTCTTCAGTTTTCTTGATCTCTTCCTTGTCAGCTTCATATAACTTGTCAGCAGCGGCAATGTTTTTGGCCACTCTTTGCAGCATGCCTTTGGGAGTTTCTATGACTTCTCCTTCCGAGTTTCGTAATAAATACCGCCGTTCTAATACTTTCAATGCTTCATTAGAGAATTCCAGGTTAGCATCAGCGTTTTCCCGGCCGATGATCAAAGCTCTTCGTTCCCGTTCCTGATCCTTGTGGTGCCGGAAAAGAATGTATGCTTTCGCAGTTTTGGCATGCCCTTCTTCGATAAGCGTTTTTTCCACGGCATCCTGGATGTCATCGACTGTAGGCATTTTGCTTTCGAATTTCTGTTGCAGCAGTTCCAGAACTTTTATAGATAAGGAATGCGCCAGATCGTGGTCTTTTCCGCCTACTGTCTGTGCAGCCTGAAAAATAGCCTCTTCAATTTTCTGCAGGTCAAAATTGACCACACGCCCGTCTCTTTTGGTGATGCTTTTTATGGAAGTGAGCTGTTCTTGAGTCATACCATGCTAGAATGAAAGGGGATATAAAAGAATTTGGGTGGTTTTGGTATAGTAAGAAATATGTTTTCTAAATAGAGATAGTTTTTAAAGATAATCCCTAGGCGGGAATAAATGCGTCATTTTACGATAGATCAATCTGGAAAGATTGAAGAAACCAATGTGGATACTATTCTTGCTTTTTCTTCCAGTGAGATTCAATACTCTATTAAAATTCCTAAACAGATGAAGCAGAATATATTTATTCAATGTCAAAAGAAACATAAGACTACTCTTGTTTTAAGATTATTTTCTTATGACCTTTCTTTATTGCTCAAAGGAAAAGTTAACAAAGACTCAATAATAAGTATAGATGATGAATATCCAGGACACGGTAAGGACATAAAGCAGCACTTAACGCAATATTTAGGTTTGCAAGAAGAACAGATAAAATTCACTCTAATTGGTAAAAAAGATTCAGCTCATAGAATTGCCTATCAAACTTTTCGTGGAAAATTGAAACCTGATCAGATAGTAACTGAAAAAGAATTTAACTTAGAGATAATCATTCCAGCTAAGAAAATAAAAGAGTTACTGAAATAAGGGGGAAGCTTGCGCATACAACCTGCCTAAAGCGAGCCTAGCCGAAGCTTTCTCACAATCAACAGGTCACCCCTTAATCAGTTGAATGAGTTATAAAAAGCTTCTTTATTTATATAGTTTACGGTGTAAAAATTAGAAGTAAGGGGGTGGCAATTTGCCTCTGCCATTTATTGTACTTTCATCTTCTTTTGCTGCTTGTTTCAGTTATCGACAAAATGTCGATAGTTGAGGATAGGTATTATTCGTACCTACCCTTTCAATTGTACACAAATGGTGGACAGTTCAAGCTTATATATCTTAGCCGTGGTTGTCCAGTGGCTTCTCTACTTCTTCTTATTCCTCTGCAAGGGCATATTCTTTCCTAACGCAGAAAGAGCCAAAGAAGTGAATTTTACTCCAAGCTGGTATTCGCGAACTATTCTTAATGGCAGTAGGTTTAGCATTTTTTTTCTCCAACATCTAACCACCTCAGTTAGCTTTTTCCTTTGGCTTTTAAAATTCTATCCTCTCTCTTAATCTCACCAAGAGTTATTCTTAAATCTTTACAAGGCTCACACTCTTTACAAGGTTTTTCTTTTTGTGGGATTTCGCAAGTCCAGCATA
>CAYJVI010000119.1:0-3297 GCA_964373595.1 uncultured Methanosarcinales archaeon
GGAGAAGAATATGTAAGAAGCATCGGCGGAAGAGTAGTAAAGCATCCGTATTACAGCCGGCTTTCTAATTTTAAGATAATTAACTATCTCCTCGAGAATAAAGACAAATTCAAGGATATTGCTGCCTTTACCACTTACATCAACGATAAACATAATTTAGACGCAGAAGCACGCCAAGGAAACAAGATGATTATTTCTTCTAAAGCAGATACACTCAAAGCGCTGCAACCGCTCTCGAAAAAATCAAAAATAGAGTCGCTTTATAGTTTTACCATCTCTGACTGGAAAAATCAAAAAGAACAGATTCTTAAAAATATAGTAGAGCAATTTTCTCCGGAAACAATAGTAGTTCGAAGTTCAGCAGTAAAAGAAGACACTCTGGAACATTCTATGGCCGGCTGTTTTGAAAGTGTTCTGGATGTTAATGCAAGCAAGGTGGAAGAAATTGAAACAGCCATCGCTAAGGTTTTACGTTCCTACAAAGAGAAGAATGCCGAGACCTCGTTTAATCAGATGCTGGTTCAAAGGCAGACTAAGGATATTGTGATGAGCGGAGTGGTGTTTACCAGAACTCTTGGGAAGAATAGTCCTTATTATGTTATTAACTACGATAACACCACTGGCAGCACCAATTCTGTCACTGCTGGCCGAGAGAATAAATTAATTACTATCAGCAGGTTTGCTGCAGTAATCCCTGAAAATATGCGAAGCCTTCTTGAAGCAGTACGGGAAATAGAAGAGATCATTCCAGGAATACCGTTGGACATTGAATTTGCAGTGCAAAGCGCTGGCGAGGTGGTAATATTCCAGGTGCGCCCTCTTGCGGCAAATAGGCATAAAGAGAATTATGATGAGGAAGTAAAGGAAACGGCAGAAGCGCTGAAGAAAAAGTTTCAGGTTCTTGCTCAACGGCAGCCCCATCTTTGCGGAGAAACAACTTTCTTTGCTGACATGCCTGACTGGAATCCGGCGGAGATTATCGGGGACAATCCTAATTATCTGGATTATTCTCTTTATGATTACCTGATTACCAATAGCGCCTGGCACGAAGCAAGAACTTCACAGGAATATTATGATGTCAATCCGGCAAAACTGGTGGAATTGTTTGGCAACAAGCCCTATGTGAATGTGCGGAATACTTTCAATTCTTTTACTCCTGTAGCTATCTCTCCGCAGTTACGCGAAAAATTAGTCTATTTTTATTTAGAGAAATTGCGTAAAAACCCGCATTTACAAGACAAAGTAGAGTTTGAAGTGCTGTATACCTGTTATGATTTAACCTTTAATGAAAGATCAAAAGAGCTGTTAGGGGCTGGTTTTGCTGAAGAAGAGGTTGCAGAATTAAAAAGAGCTTTGCTTGATTTAACCACCTATCTCATAGCTCATTCTGCAGAAAATATCGATGCAGATATGAAAACAGTCTTTAGCATGGAAGAATCAAGAAAAACCATTATTAAAAAAGCCGTTCACGAGCATAATCCCCCAAAACTGATTACTGATGCTAAAATTCTTCTTGATGAATGCCGAAAAAAAGGGACGGTGCAGTTCTCCAGGCTGGCCAGGCTAGGTTTTATTGGGAAAATCATCTTGAAAAGTTTAGTAAAACGGGGGGTTGTCACTCAGAATTTTTATGATTCAGTGTATAAATCTATCAGCACTGTCGCAACTAAGATTAATGATGACTTTAAGATGCTCATGAAGGAGACGATTTCAAAAGAGCAATTTATCCGGGAATATTACCATCTCCGTCCAGGGACGTATGATATCACCAGCTCTCGTTACGAGACTAATCCTAACTTAATTAATGCCGTGCCATTAGAATTTACCGAGGGAGAAAAAGAAGAGCTGCGCCTGGATGATCAGACTGCTCAACGAATAACTACCGCGTTGCAGAAGGAGGGATTACCGTGTACCGCCAGGCAGTTTCTTTCTTTTGTGGAAGTCTCAACACAAGCACGGGAATTGTCAAAATTTGAATTTACCAAGAATTTAAGCGATGCTCTGGAGTTATTGGCAAAAGCAGGAGAGGAGATGGGTTTTACTAGAAAGGAAGTAGCTATGCTTGATGTAAATGATATTTTCCGCATCAATGCTTTTTCTGCAACTACTCCACAAATAACTTTGGAGTGGAAAGAATTGATTAAAATGCAAGAGAGAGAAAGAGTCATCAACGATAAGCTGGTTCTTCCTTCTATTATTTTTTCCGAAAGAGATTTAGAGGTGGTTCAGCATTATCAGGCTAAGCCTAATTTTATAACCCAAAAGAAGATAGAAAGCAACATTGTCCATATTACAGAATTGCAAGATGGGGTTGTTCCTAGCTTGGAAGGATGCATTATAGTGTTAGAGAATGGGGATCCAGGCTATGATTGGATATTCACCAGAAATCCTGCAGGTTTAATAACTAAGTATGGGGGAGTGGCTTCGCATATGTCAATTAGGTGCGCAGAATTTGGCATTCCTGCGGCTATTGGCTGTGGTGAATTAATTTTCAACCAAGTTAAAAATGCGCAACGGCTTATCCTTGATTGCAAAGCAAATAAAATAGTAATCTTATGATGAAAATGTTATGCGCAATATCCTTACGGCAGGAAAAGAACAAGCACGGAGATGCTATTGGTGTCCTCGAGCAAGGGTATTTGCATTATTTTGAATCTCAAGGATTGAAGTTGCTGGTAATCCCTAATGGCAGCGATGTCGACTATTATTTTGAGCACTTTCCAATAGAGCGAGTTATTCTTAGCGGAGGAAATGATGTTGATCCGCTACTGTATGGCGGAAAACGCGGGGAGAGTATATCTGTAGCTCCAGAACGGGATGCAACTGAGAAGAGAATGATTGAATTAGCAATTCAGAAGAAAATTCCCATTTTGGGAATATGTCGTGGCATGGAGTTTTTGAATGTTTATTTTGGCGGGAAATTAATAACTATTAAAGATGTTTTTGGTGAAGGGATGCATCCACCTGGAAAAGATCATGCTCTTAACATTGTTGAAAAGCAAGATATTCTTGGTACTGAGGTTATGGTTAACTCTTTCCACAATCAAGGGCTTACTACGAGAGAACTTTCTCCGCACTTGCGAGTATTTGCAGCTACTGATAATGGGATGGTGGAAGGATTTTATCATCATTTCCTGCCGATAGTCGGTATTCTTTGGCATCCGGAAAGGAGAAGTCCTGAACCTGAATTCAATGAGAAATTAATGAAGGCATTTGTGAAAGGAGAAGGGTGGTGGGAGAGGTGAAAGCCATCATCTTAGCAGCCGGCATGGGCACCCGTTTAGGAAAATATACTGA
>CAYJVI010000120.1:0-3266 GCA_964373595.1 uncultured Methanosarcinales archaeon
CGATATAGACACTTTCCAGATCGGCCATGCGCGGCGAAAGATGGTTCAGCTGGTGAATGTATAACATGGATCTTCACGCTTTCTTTTTCTCTAATCGGTCCGTTTTTCCGCAGTACGGGCAGTGAAGATTATACGTTACTCCTGCCTTGGAGCGGTCAGCGCGGAAATTATAATTGCAGCGGGTGCAGAAATATCCTCGAAAGTTAGGAGGGGAAAGGGTCTTGGTTTTAGAGCCGGCAATTTCTCCCAGGCTTGCTTTCTTTAATTCCTCACAGCAATTTGGGCATAGGAGGAGGTTCTTAGTTTGGTCTTTTGGATAAAGCCGGACTTGATCCAGAGGAACGACTCCTTTACAACGTTCACAGGTTCTGGTTTTGCGGATATCCATATTCTCACCCCATTTCCGATACGCTCTTTTAGGAGTAAGATATATTTAAAGATATCGACGGTCGAGAATAAGATTAAAATGTGGGGGCTTTAGCCCGTCTAACTCGCCTAGATTGCTGGCATTTACAGATATCTACGATGGAAAAGATAAAAGTTAACTGATGGTCATGCAAAAAAGGCTCTCCCCTCTTTCGATAACGTCAAATAGTAGAGCACGGCTCCAGAAAGCAGCACGCCTATACATATCGACCAGAACAAGGATAGTGAAAATCCAGATAGTAAATAATTAAGCAGTACACTACTGGGATTCCCAAAGATACTCATCACTAAAAGTATTATTGACAATTTTTTTGCCCAAGATTTACGTTTCATCAAGCCTATTCCAGAGCCAAGGTATAACGCAGCAAACGTAAGCAACACTAAATTGAATATTAAATTGGATTGCAACATGAATCTCATTATCATAGCCACAAATACTACATACGATATTCCTAGCACTGATGGAATGGTGCCGAAGGTACTTAAGGTACTTGTCCCACCGCCTAACACTGTGCTTAGAATCTGTGAAATCCACAAGGCCAGCGGACTGGTATAATAAATTGGGTAGCCGAGGAGAAGGGTTGCCAACAAAAGTACCGCATTACAGATAAAGAGAACAGAAACAGCCTTAATCCCTATTGGGATTTTCTTACTTTGACTCTTTTTTTTCACATAAGAAGCAATATTTCCAAACTTATAATACTTTTGGCTGAGACTTAAAATTAGAACCCCTAAAAAAATAAAACGGACCCGGGGAGACTTTCAATCTTTGCGGTTTTTGAACTCCCGACCTACAGCTTAGAAGGCTCTGGCGGAACATTGTTCAGTCGCCCTATCCAGGCTAGGCTACGGGTCCTTAAATTCATAAAACCTAAGGCAACTTTTAAATATTTCTTTGAAAGGGACGGTTTATGGGTTTCCTGATTAGCTATGAAGAAAGACCGGTAAAGGCTAAAGGATTACACAAATTAGCCCAGCCCAGCCAGGAAAAACTAAAAGAATATTTCTTTCCGGACGATTACCAGAATCTTTCCTTGTTATCAGCCCTTCCTGAAATACAATATCCTGAAAATCCAACTCTTTTTTATCCGGGATGCGGCGCTGACATCTTGTTTCCATTGAAATATGTAGAACTGCTCTTCCCCCGTTTGCGTAAAATCACTTTTATCCTTAACGATCTTGACAACAATTTTGGCCTGATAAAAACTATTCTGGATGATGTCGGCGTTTCTTTCTCTGAAAAGAAGAAAACGCTTAAATTTTATTGGAATGACATCTTAGTAGATTTAGAATTCATTCAGGGAAATGTTTTTGAGATTTTACCTCACTTACCTTCATTTGACATTTACTTTGAACGCGCCTTTAGGATTATGAAGGATTATCATGAAGGATACGAAGAACAAATCTATCAAAAACTTAATCCCGGTGGAATACTAATCAGTGATTCTGGATTTCAGCATCTGCCTTTGGAGAGAATAGAAGTTTCCCGGGAATTAAGTTCTTATAAAGAGATGATCATTGGGGTCAAGAAATGATTTATTTTTTGTTTGCCTCTTTCAGCAATCTTATAGCTTCTTCATCTTCTACCTGCTCAAACTGCTGGTAAAATTGCCCGATAGCCATGAAAGATCCAGGGATAGATAAACAAATGACTTGATCAGCTTTCCGCTTCAACATGGCTACAGCTTCAGCAGAACCAACCGGAATAGCAACAATAATCTTCTTAGGATTCTCTTTTTTTACTAAATCAATGGCTGCGCTCATAGTATGCCCCATGGCTGCGCCATCATCAACCAGAATAACAGTTTTATCTTTAAGCGCCGGAAACGGTTTTTTCCCCCGATATCTGCGAGAGCGCTCTTTGATCTTTTCTCTCAGTTCCTTTATTTCATTTTTGATATATTCTGGCGAAACATCCCTAAATTGAGGGTCTATAATTTCTCCTTCCAGACTTACTGCGCCGATAGCCATTTCTGGACTGTAAGGATGGCCTATTTTCTTAGTCAACACAATGTCAAGAGGCAACTTTAGTCTTTTTGCCAGAATGTTTCCAATCTGCAAAGCGCCCCTGGGGATGGCAAGGATCATTACTTTTTTTTGTCCTTTGTACTTTCGTAATTTTTCAGCTAATTGTTCAGCGGCATCGAAGCGGTTTTTGAAGAGCATATAAAATCAAAAGAGAGAGCAGTTAATAAGTTTAAGTTGACAACTCTTGAGTGATAAAAAGAAAAGATTTATAAATAGCTTCCTTTCCCGCTAACCTATGGAAAAAGCACTTGCATCTTACAGCTCCGGCAGTATGGTTTATCTGGAGCAATTGGTTCGGTATAATCTTATTCCCGCAGCAGAAACTGACGCAAATAGAACTGCGCTCTCTCAGGCGCAGGAAGCAGACAAAAGACGTTATGATTCTGACATAAAAGGCGCTCTGGTGCAGTACAGGAAACAGTACTCTTCATTAACTCGATTTTTGCGCTTTGTAAGGCGCCGTTTCAAAGGCTACCAACCAAATCTTGCTCCCGTTGCTGCTTCTCCCGAAACGCAGCTGTTAGAACAAGTCGTAGCTCTTCAAGACGCTGTCATTAAGGGGTATGAGCTGTTCAAAGCTCTTCCGGATGTTGTTCAAAAAATGAGGAATGATTATGGGAAGCTTGCTGCACGGCAGGAAGAATTAGAAGTGAAAATTGCTGGCGTGGAAGAAGATCTTCGCGCCTTGCCGGAAAGACAAAGGGAATATACGCAGCTGCTTCAGTGTCTGGAGAGGTACGATTCCATTTCTGAACAGGAAAAGAAAACAATTTCAGCAGAGCTGCAAACAAAAACAGGCGTTGAAATACTTC
>CAYJVI010000121.1:0-3258 GCA_964373595.1 uncultured Methanosarcinales archaeon
CCAAGCCGCCTTGGCCGCTCACTCGCTGGTTTTCTGTACTTGTATTCGCTAGTATATTGCTTCTGATTTCGAGAAAAACCAACAATAATTACTTCTTACGAAGTAGCAGTTGCTCGTTCGCCTCTTGGCCTAGGCGGCGGCTTGGTTTATTAGGTACGAAAATTTATAAACGCCAAAATATATTCTGTGGTATCATGAAGAAGGGAACGACCAAGCTTAAATTTTTTCTTTTAATAGTCCTGGTGTTTCTTATTTTCTACGGAATATCTGAATCTGATCTGGTAAAACAGTCCCTGGCCGATCCAGAATCCTTACGCTCATTTATTCTCAGTTTTGGAATTCTTGCTCCTCTGGGAATTATCTTCCTGCAGGCGTTTCAAACCACGCTTTCCATCATTCCATCCCAGCTTACCACGATTTTAGCCGGATTTATTTTTGGGCCGTTTTTTGGGCTGCTGTACAGCATCATCGGCGCAATCATCGGCTCCATGATCATTTTCTCCCTGGGCAGAAAGTACGGCCGAAAAATCGCCGGCATTTTTTTCGATGAACTGGAAATACTTCACTTTACCTTGTTTTTCAAGGAAAAAAAGCTTCTGGCTTTATTTTTAGCGCGGGTAGCTCCAATTTTCCCCAATGATCTGGTAAGTTTCACCGCTGGTTTGACCAACATTAGTTTGCTTCAGTTTAATCTCGTATCCACGGCCGGTTTTGTTGCCCAGATGGTGCTGTTGACCGCCTTTGGCGCAGAGCTGAGGGAAGGGACAATAAGCACTCCCCTGCTGTCGATTACACTGGCCATCAGCGGCCTTTTAGTTTTATTCCTGTTCAAAGAAAACATCCAGAGAATACTTATCCGGGATTTCCATTTCTTAGAGAAAGAAGGAAGGGTTTTGAAAAGAGTATTTGAAAAAGAATTGCGGAAAATTCGGCTATGAAACGCATACTAGACACTGTCTTGCACAAAATTAAACCGACTACAGAAGAAGAGAAACAGTTTTCTGCAGTCACGGCTGCATTTCTCGGAAAGCTTAACTCTAAACTTGCCCATGCTCAGGCCATTCTGGGGGGAAGCGTGGCCAAAGGAACCTGGCTGTCAGGAAATCATGATGTGGATATTTTTGCGCAGTTTGATTCCGCCTTGTTTGCGGATAAATCGGAGCAGCTTTCTGGTTTTCTGGAAACAGCTTTGAAGAAAGGATTTCCCAAAGCGGACATAAACAGAGTGCATGGGAGCAGGGATTATTTCCAGCTCCAGTACGAAGGAGTCAGGTTTGAAGCAGTTCCTATCCTGAAGATTTCCAAAGCAGAACAGGCGCGAAACATTACTGATATCTCTCCGCTGCATTCGCAGTGGGTGAATAAGCATGCGGAAAAAGTCAAAGATGATATCCGATTATTGAAGCAGTTCTGCAAAGCCAATAATTTGTATGGCGCAGAGTCATACATTGGCGGTTTCAGCGGCTATGTGCTGGAGATTTTAACCTCGCATTACGGATCTTTTGAGAAAGTGCTGAAAGCGTCGCAAAAATGGAAAGAGAAGGAAGTAGTGGATCCTTCACGGTTTTACAAGGGAAAAGAAGATGCTCTGTTCCACATCAATACTTCAAAATTGCAGTCTCCAATCGTGGTGGTTGATCCTGTCGATAAAACCAGGAATGCTGCGGCAGCGTTCTCGATGGAAAAGTTTTTGTTGTTCAAAGAAATCGCCAAGAAATATTTGCAAAAGCCGGCAGAAGAATTTTTTGTGAAGGAAAGAATAACCATTGATTCTTTGCGACAGAAGTATAAAGGAAAAGGAACCTTGGTGTTTGTAACAGTTACGCCGGCTGAAGGCAAGGAAGATGCCGTTGGAGCTAAACTATTGAAAGGGTTTCATTTTCTGCGGGAAAAAATGCAGGGCTTTGGATTAATGCATGGCGGATGGGTATGGGATAAAGGACAAGATGCGATGTTCTATTTTGTGGCCAAGAAGAAAGAACTTTCTGAATTTGAAGTTCGGATAGGTCCGCCGTTGAAAATGAAAGAACATGTTCAGGATTTCAAGAAGAAATACAAAAATACTTTTGAAGAGAAAGGAAGGATAAAAGCGAAAGTGAAAATTGAGCATCGCAAGTTAAAGAATTTTATGAAGGTGGTGTTGAAGGATGAGTATGTGAAAGAGAGGGTTAAAGGAATCAAAGATTTGAAAGTTCTTTAATATATTTAATTATGGCCTTAGAGTTTGAATTAAAACAACAGTTGCAAAGAAGTAATTATGATTGTGGACACACTTGTTTAGATATGTTAGGATATAAGGGTCACGAGATGTTTTATGGCAGAGAAATGACTTCCGGGGATATGCGTTCCTTACTTGAAGCAAAGGAAGTTACAGTTCCAGTAGGGCAGGAAGAAACTTTGGATTATATAATCCCTCATGTTTGGTCTGTACTTCCAAAACCTGAATTCGCTGCAAAAACATCTGCACACTTTGTTATAAGATATAAAGATAAAATATTTTGTCCATCTGTTGGCACAGTAGATTCTGAAGAATACAAAAGAAGATATGTTGCATTTGTTCTACAGGAATTTCTTGTCCCACCACATAAGTCTACATTGTAACTAATGCCTATTTTTACTCTGCCTCTTCCTTCTTCCATGATGCACTTTAGTAAATAATCTGGACTTGGTTACTACTCTAAGCATTCTTATAAAAATCCGCAGGAAACGGGCAAATTTACCGCCTTCAGCCAGCCCTTTTGCACCTCTGGATACTTCCACAGTTTCATGTAAAATAGCTTGTCCCAAAGTCAGGCGTTCCGTGGCAACAATAATTCGATACGCGGATTCAATCAGATTAAAAAAAATGACAAAGGGAAACACCGCAAGTATGTCCAGCCAGTAGTTCTTGAAGAAAAATTTGGCGCTTCGCGCTCTGCTGGCCAGGAAGATTAAGTCAATCACAAAAACTGTAATCACTAAGGCATCAGCGGTTTTTACTATCAGTTCAACAGCGTGATTTTCAATATGCAGGAATAATTCATAAACAATAATGCCTAAAAGGAGAACTAAAGCAAAAGGGATAAGCTTGCTGTTATAATGTTCTACTTTCTCCCAGAATGGATGCATGAAGGAAGGATATTTTTATGATTTTTAAAGTGTTTGTTTGAGGGATGTTGTTCCTGTTCAGTTGCATAATAACTAAAAACCATTATTTTTGACACCCGGCGTTGCGTGGATATTAACTCTTCCTAACAAGAACATATACTTTCTTACCTA
>CAYJVI010000122.1:0-3243 GCA_964373595.1 uncultured Methanosarcinales archaeon
GGAAAAGAAGTCTTCGTCCCATTGCATCGAGTTACCGAAATCCTGCATAAAGGAAAAACGCATTGGAAGGCTTAATATGGAACTCTGGGACAAAGAAGGCATAACGCCATTGATGATTACCGCTCTGCTTATTTCTTTTGCTGTTGCCGTCGGCGTAGTCGTTATGAATCTGGGAAGCGCAGAAGTGGAAGAAGCGGCAGAATGCGGAGTAGATATCGGCTTGCGCTTTTCTGAAATCGGCGGGGAAGAACAGGTCTGCTATGATGCCGCCCAGAAAATATTTTCTTTTTCCGTGGAAAATGGCGTTAATATTAATGTCGATGGAATCGTGGTAAACATTATCGGAACGCAGAAAGCAGAAAGTTTTGAATTGAATGAAGCCAAGATGGGAAAAGCTGCCGTATATCTGGGCAGAGTTCCTTACGACACTTCCGCTTCTGGAGAAATACGCCAAGTGAAAATATCGCCTAAAATAATTCCTTACGATCAGGAAGAAATATGCATTGAACAGGCCATTGTGGTGGAAAAAGTGAAGTTGTGTTAATGAATGAACCCAACAAATGTTGCAAAAGAAATAATTGAAAACAATATTTACCTGACCCTGGCAACTTCTGATAAGAAAGGTACACCGTGGATTTCGCCAGTATTTTTTGCTTATGATTCGAATTATAACTTTTATTGGTGTTCTGAAAAAAAATCCCGCCATTCAAAATTGATGGAACAAAATAACCGCGTTGCAGTTGTAATATTTGATTCTAGTGTACCAGAAGGCGAGGGAAATGGTGTTTACATAATTGGCAAGGCACAGAAAGTTCAGAAAAAAGAGCTTCCTCGTGCCATTAATGCGATTTATAATAGAAAGAAAATGGCTAACCCCTACAAAAAATTTCGAAACATTGATGATTTTACTGGAAATTCTCCGTGGAGAATGTATAAATTAGTACCGCATACCTTTTGGACTTTGAAAGATACTGTAAAAGTAAAGGGATACCCTGTTGATAGAAGGACCGAAGTTAAATTGAAAGATTAACCCCTTTTCTTTCCGTAATCAGATATTCTAAAGAAGAATTATACGTCTATAATTGTTATGAAAGCAGATCACAGTTCTTCCTTAATAATCGTCTTCAAATCCTCAACATTCTGAATCCCTTTCACAAACCGCCCTTTTGGATAAACAACCGCAACACTTCCTTCTGCATTGCAGAATCCTAAACACTGCGCTTTGGTGCAATACACCTCAGCAGTCAAACCCTGCTCGCGGATCCATTCTTTCATTTTCTTAATATCTTCCGGTTTGATGCGCGGACCGCAGCTGGGCGTAGCATTTCCTGGAAGTTTAGTCCTATCATTAACACAGACAAATAAGTGCAGTTTAGGTTTCGGAAAGTCGATGTCTTGCATTTTTATCTCCGTAATCTTTGTATCACTTCAACCACTGGTGCAGGATTGCCCATCACATAAAAATGTACTGCCGGAACATTATGATTCAGCAATTCTTCCGCTTGCTTCACCGCCCATTGTATCCCTATCTCTGATACTTCTTTTTTGTCTTTTGCAGCCTCGACTTGCTGAATCAAACTAGGGGGCATAGTAATATAGAATCTCTGAGGGAGAGAAAGCAGCTGTTCTTTACTGGTCAGAATTTTCAATCCAGGAATTATAGGGGCATCAATGTGGTGATACTGACATCTCTTAACAAAATCAAAATAAGTCCTGTTATTAAAAAACATCTGAGTAACTATGTATTCTGCGCCAGCATTTACTTTCTCATGAAGATGTCGTAAATCAGCAGTCGCATGGGGCGCCTCAAAGTGTGTTTCCGGATAACCTGCTGCGCCAATACAAAAATCAGGAGATGCAGCCTCAAATTGATCTTCCAGATATTTACCATTATTCATCGCTGCTATTTGCTTCACCAAATCCGCAGCATATTCATGTTTACTTCTTCCTTCAGGAAGCAGCTTCTCGTACTTGGTCTTATCCCCCCGAAGAGCTAAAACATTTTGAATACCCAGGTAATGCAGATCAATAAGAAAATCTTCTGTTTCTTCCCGGGTAAAACCCTGACACAACACATGAGGTACCGCATCTATCTTATATTTATGCTGGATTACTGCGCATATACCTAATGTTCCGGGACGTTTCCTTCGGACAATTTTTCCATTTTCTCCATCAACAGGTTGCGCAGCATGACTGGTAACATCAATAAAAGGAGGATTAAATTGCGCCAGAGCAGCAATTACCTGTTCTAATTTTCGGAAATCGCCGCCTCGTTGAGGGGGTATAATCTCAAAACTAATCAACGGTTCTTTCGCTGTTTGTAAATGTTCAATTACTTTCATTTTTTTCCTCAAGATGGCAAATGTTTTTAAGAAAGAACGGTTTAGTTAATAATAATTATGGAAATTGAATTCAACCTCACTAAATCTGTAGAAGAAAATGCCGGCAAGTACTTTGACGCAGCTAAAAAAGCGAAAAGGAAACTGGAAGGAGCGAAAAAGGCCCTTCAGGAAACACAAAAGAAGTTAGAATTACTGCAAAAGCAAGAATCAACATTCTTCGAAGAACAAGCTCAAAAGCAGATCAAAAGAGAAAAGAGACGCGAATGGTATGAAAAATTCCACTGGTTTGTTTCTTCGGAAGGATTCCTGTGCATCGGCGGAAAAGACGCCACTTCCAACGAATTAGTGATCAAGAAACATATGGAGAAAAATGATCTGGTATTGCACACCGATATGGCTGGCTCTCCTTTCTTCGTGATCAAAAACGGACAAGAAGCGGGAGAACAAACTATCAAAGAAGCTGCGCAGGCTGTTGCAGTATATTCACGAGCCTGGAAGTTAGGGCACACTTCCGCTGATGTCTTCTACGTCAAACCGGAACAAGTAACTAAAGAAGCAAAGCCGGGAGAATATGTGCCCAAAGGAGCGTTCATGATTTATGGAAAAACTCAATACCTGCATCCTTCGTTAGAATATGCCATTGGTTTGGTTGAAGATGACATTGTAGCCGGACCTCGTGCTGCGGTGGAGAAACAGACTAAGAATTTTGTGATAGTTATACCGGGAAGGGAGAATAAAGGAAGTTTGAACAAGAAAATTAAGCACAAACTAAAAGGCGGAGATTTGGATGAGATTATGAAGTTTCTGCCTGCTGGCGGCGGGGAGATTAAGAAATAGTTTTACCTCCGGCACAGTTCGAAAAGTAAGTGATAATCATCTTTGCCGCTCGCTCGGTGCTTTT
>CAYJVI010000123.1:0-3205 GCA_964373595.1 uncultured Methanosarcinales archaeon
GAAAGAGTTCGATAGCAGAGAAATAGAACCAAAACTAAAAGAAGTCCTTGCCCAACATGAAGAAATAAAACAACTGGCGCAGAAATATTGTTTATATCAAAACTTTTTATATGTGGGAAGAAATCGAAATTTCCCTCTGGCTTTGGAAGGAGCATTGAAACTGAAAGAGATCTCTTACATCCATGCCGAAGCCTATCCTGCCGGAGAATTAAAACACGGCCCTATTGCCCTGGTGTCAGAAGAAATGCCCACCCTTGCCATCTGCCCTAAAGATTCTGTCTATGCCAAAACGTTCAGCAACCTGGAAGAGATCAAAGCGCGTGAAGGAAAAATTATTGTTATGGCCACGGAAGGAGATGAAGAAATCAAAAAAATAAGCAACGAGATCATTTATATCCCTAAAGTAGAAGAGATATTGTATCCTCTACTGTGCGCTATTCCGTTGCAGTTGTTTGCGTATTATATTGCGGAATATAGAGGTTGTGACATCGATCATCCCCGCAACCTTGCCAAAGCGGTAAGTGTTGAATAGATAAACCGCTTTTCTATCTTAAAGACAAACTCTTCCAATATTATCCGAAAAGAAGAAAACTATTACAGGAGAGATTAGCATCTACTGGTTGCGCTCAATTCTTATTGAAAGGAACAAAGACTTCAAACGTATTAATTGGAAAGTTGAAAGAAAATGGTATTTTAGATAGCGACAATGAGTTAACTAAATATGGAAGAGAAATTCAGGCAAGTTTAAGAGAGTTTGTTGAAAGAGTGTGACGGTGGAGTAGAATTTGAAACCGAAAGAAATATAACCATTAAATTCTTCTAGTTATTATGGATAATTTACATACAAAAATTGACAAATATTTTGAAAAGTATAATCTACATAATCTCGATCCGACCAGTCGAGAGTATTTTTCAGGCGCCGTTAAAATCGCTCTGAATGAATATAAACTTCCAGTTTTAGAAATGGCAACAAAATTTGAGGTTGCGGATAGTACTGTTGAACGATGGGCAAGCGGGACAGCTGTCCCACACCCTAGAATCCGTCAAATTATTCTAGGTTATATAGCTGAAAAGATATAAAAAAAAATTTCAATCTCTTCCCTAGCCTATTAAAAAATAATCACAACCCCAAAGCTACCTTTAATCTTTTGTCTAATTCCTCCTGTAATCTTTTCGAAATTCCTCCTAATCTTCCCAAAATGATGTTCTTATCCAATGTGGCAATTTTATTCATTTTAAATACATAATCAGAAAAGGGAAAACGGACCAAAACTATATCGCCGCGTCTCATTATTTAAGGTCATTAAAAGAATAAATATCTTCCTTCTCGTCTTTGAGAAATCCAAATGCTTCTTGTTTTTCCTGTAAAACCCAAGTTTGACACTTTTTCATTATTTTAAGTGGAAAATAGTATTTGACAGTTTGGTCTAAACTCTTCTTCTTCGACTGATTTTTGGCCAAAAATGATTGTTTTTGGTCTGAAAAGATGGTTTTTCGGCTTCTTTTTGGCAGCACAACCTTACTTTTCGTGCTAAAACTGACAAAAACAACCAAACTGTCAAATCCATTTGGCGAATAAACGCTAAAAAACACTTCTTACAGACGACAAGTTATCTGTCAAATACCACTCTCAAAAAGCGTGAAAAAACCTGAAAAATTACAAAAATGAGCTTAGAAAATACTAACTGTCAAACTTGGGGTAAAATCATAAGCCTATTTGCTGAAAATTCATCATGAATAGTTTCGTCTATTAATTTTAATTTCTCTGCCATCTTTTTGAATTTTTCATATTGCTCTTTAGATATGGTTACTGTTTCCATAATTACTTAAAGAACCTCTTAATTTAAAAGATTTTCCCAAAAAAACTCTATCAATCTAAGACCATAATCAATATAAATCTACCAAAAACTAACCCGATAATGAAATACGCCCATCTCGCAGACCTCCATCTCGGCTCCTGGAGAGAGCCAAAAATGCGGGATCTTTCCACCAAAGCATTCCTCATCGCCATTGACCAGTGCATACTTAATCTGGTCGACTTCATTCTTTTCGCAGGAGATATTTTCAACACTTCCCTTCCCTCGCTCGACACTCTCAAAATCGTCACCAAAAAACTAAAAGAATTGAAAGACAATAATATCCCTCTCTACGTCATTGCCGGTTCTCATGATTTCTCGCCGTCAGGGAAAACCATGGTTGATGTTCTAGAGAATGCGGGCCTGCTCAAAAATGTCTGCCGAGGCAGCGTACATCCTGAAACCAAAGAACTGCACCTCAAATTCACCTCTGATCAAAAAACTGGCACAAAAATTACTGGCATTCTGGGAAGAAAAGGACAGCTGGATAAAACCTATTATCAAAACCTGAACATTACTGATCTTGAACAAGAATCTGGATACAAAATCTTCTTGTTCCATACTACCCTGTCAGAAATGAAGCCGAAACATCTGGAGAAGATTGAGTCACAACCAGCATCATTTCTCCCTAAGAATTTTAACTACTATGCTGGCGGCCATATTCATCATCCCACTAAAATAGAACTGGAAGGCTATGGAACATTAACCTATCCAGGAGCTTTATTTCCCAACAATTTTGCTGAAGTGGAAAAATACAGCCATGGGGGATACTACCTTATCGATGTACAAAACCAAGAACAGCGTATCGAATGGGTGCCGCTCAAAGTCATAGAACATCTGGCCTTCGCTCTCCAATGCAACCACAAAACGCCGGAAGCAGTAGAGCTTGAAATAACAAATTATTTTGCCAGCAAAGATATCCATGACGCTCTCATTACCATACGGCTTTCCGGAACACTTTTGAATGGAAGAGTTTCTGATATCAACTTCAAGCATATTCTGGAACAACTCTACGCCAAAGGAGCCCATTTCATCATGAAAAATACTGCCAACCTCCAATCGGAAGCATTCGAAGAGATCAAGATTGCTGCTTCTGACCCCGAAAGTATGGAAGAGGAGATTATCAAAGAACATCTGCAGCAAAACAAAACATTTGATCGAGAAACAGAATTACACCTTGCTAAATCCCTTCTTCACGCTCTTAATACTTCCAAAAAAGAAGGGGAAACAGTCTCAGATTTTCAGGAAAGAATTATACAGGAAATTAGTAAAATAGTAAATGTATAAAAATAAATAAGAAAAAAGAAGTTTTACCTTCTCCGTCTAAGGTACACTACCAGAGCTGCAAT
>CAYJVI010000124.1:0-3169 GCA_964373595.1 uncultured Methanosarcinales archaeon
AGGTTACAATGGCTGCTTCTTTGAAAGGCGAAGGAAAGAAACAGCTGGCAGCATGTGATTGATGGTGTTCAATGAAAACAATCTTCCCTTTATATCCCAAATCACGGATCTGTTGTTCCACATGCAGTTTTTTCTTGGTCCAGGATGGCAGAAATCTTCTAAAAGCAGCAAATGAAAATGGCGCAGTTTGAAGATGCTGGTTGAGGATGCGGTGGAATTTTAGCAGCGGTTTTTCATAGAAAGCGATAAAATCAATTTGGTTCAGGCCGATGCCGGCGAATGATAAGCAAAATGATATGGCATTTACAGGAAATCCGTTATCGTGTTTTTTTCTGGTAAATCTTTCTTCTTCTGCTGCAGCGACAATCTTTCCATCTTTTATGAGGCAGACCGCCGCATCATGGTAATAGCACGAAATTCCGAGGATATACATTTTATCAGGGCCTGTCGATTTTAGAACGGTTCTTTTTTTGTTTCCAGTAGCTGGAAGAGCGCGTTTCTTTCACGGGGAGAAATGTCAAGCCTGCTAATCGTAAGCTTACGGCAATCGGAGTAAGGATTACGTAGTAAAGGACAAAAAGCAGCAGGCAGTTATATCCATTTACGGTCTTTTTCCAGAGATTTCTTTGCCAATGGACTTCCAGTTCTCCCTTTAGAACTTTTTGTATCTTTCTTAGCATAATGACTTCCCTCCCATTAGCTTGGCAGATGGTTATTTATAAATATTCCTTTGGAATAATTTTATCTCTTATTTTATCTCTTCATGATCGGTTTTCCGTATCTTTTAATCTCTTCCCAGTCAATGATTTTAAGGTAAAAGGCAATAAAGATATACATCAGCAGAGCTAGAAGCAGGGCTATGATTGTTTCTGCTGCTGCCGAAAAAGAAAGAAAGTGTTGGGTTCCATAGACTACGGCTGCAAAGGCCAGTCCGGCAAAAATAAGCTTTATCCAAAGGTCATAAGGAAAGCGGACCTGAAAGAAATAAATAATTTTTCTGGTAGAAAGAATGAGAATCACCAAGTAACTGAGAGCGGTGGTAAGGGCAGCGCCTTCTATCCCAAATGGAGGAATAAGGATGAAGTTAAGGATAATATTTAGTATAGCTGCAATTATAATAATCTTGGTAACCAGTTTTGGCTTCCCGATAGCGGTGATTATGCCAAGATTTACTCCCGCGACAACATAAAAGAGCATCCCTATGATAAGAATCTGAAGAGCTAATGCTCCAGCTGCATAACCCTCTCCAAAAAAAATCAGAATAAGAGGTTTGGAAAACATAAATATGGCCAAAGCCGGAGGGATAATAATAAAGAACAAATATCGAGATAAGAGCCTTACGCCTTCGGTTATTCTGCGCTGATCTTTTTGTATCCACAATTCTACCACTATGGGAAATATCACTGCTGAAATGGAGGAGCTGAAATAAAGAAAAAGCATGGCGGAAGGGAGAATAGTATTATAGATGCCGACTTCTTGCAGGGGCCGGAAATGGGTCAGCATAAGGGTATCAATATCGGTGATTAATTTCCCGGCAATGGAGGTAGCAAACATGGGGATTCCGAAGAGGAAAAGGTTCTTAGTCACTTGCCTGAATTCTGCTGCTTTGTACTGATGCAAAGGAAAAGTCTTTAAAAAAGAAGGAAGGAGTATCAGGACAACGACGAAGCAAACCAGGGCGTAGGCTAATACTGGGGCAAGAACCTGAAATCCCAAATGAAAGAAGAGAAGTATGAGGAGAAGAGCAGTTCCATTCTTGAGCGGTTCCAGGATGGAATAAATTTTTGTATTCTGAAATCCATTAAAAGTGCTTCTAAAAACGCGGTAAAACACGCTTCCCAAGACGTAGAATAACAGTAATTGAAGAATAATCTTCGCTGAAGGATCCTTAAAGTAATGGACGGCTAAAAAGTCCGATAATAAGAACACCGCCAATGAGAAGATCAGAGAACTGAGGAGCTGGAATCCAATCACCGACAGAATAGCGCTTTTGACGTAATCTAACTTCTCTTGTATCTTAAATTCAGGGATGAACTTTACCAGAGCCAACCCTATACCAAGGTCCCGAAAAAAGAGGAAAAAAGAAATTAAGGTAAATACGGCATAGAACAACCCATATTCTTCCGGAGTTAATTTTCGGGCCATCACGATTCTGGTGGCATAGGCGATCAGAGCAGCAACAACGCCCATAATTAAAACCATAGTAGTCCCATGGACCGCTTTTTTGGTATAATTCATATCAGTAAGTTAATAGAATATTCTTTTTAAAGATAATGTTACCAGAATCTTTTGCCAGAATTCTCTAATAAGACCATTGAAATCGATAACATCATTAGCGCAATTGCCTATACTAATAAATCATACGCCCGCAAATACTTGGTTATAGTCTCTTTCCATTCAAACTTCTTTTTTTCAGTTTCCTGGAATTTTCCTTCCGTCATTTGGATTAATTTATTGGTCAGATCTTCCACGTTCTTTTGAGAGAAAATAAGATGTTTTCCCGCGACAACTTCAGGAAGCGCGCCAGCATCGCTTACCACTACCGGCTTCTCCATGGCTACAGTCTCAGCGGTGCTATAGCCGAATCCTTCGCTGACCGAAGGGATAACCGCGCAATCAACTGCTTTAAGCAATATCCGCAGTTCTTCATAAGAGACAGAGGAAATTACTTTTATAAGGCCTTGTTTATCCTTATTTTGTATCAGTCTTATCAATTCCTGATGTTTTTTTCTATACCGTTCTGCTGATCCCAGCATAAGTAAAAAGATGGAGTTGGGCACCCTTTCTGCGACTCGTGGAGCGGCCTCAATGACGTATTCAAAACCTTTTGATGCGCCGGGCCTTCCCCACGAAAAGAATACATATTTTTCCTGGATATCCAGTTTCTTCCTGATCTCCTCGGTTTGTTTCTGCGGTACAGCAGTGGGTTTCCAGAAATCATAATCTACTCCGTTATAAATCATTTCAATTTTTTCTTCTGTTATACCTTGCTTTAAGAGATCTTTCTTGGTGGCGTTGGAAACACAGATGTATTTATCAAAGGGGAGAAGGTAGATCATTCTTTCCAGCAATTCGTGGAGGGCGCATTTTAATCCTGAGAAACCAGTAACTTCTTTCCATTTTCCGGCCCAGACTTCGTGAACAGTAAGAACCACCGGTTTTCTGGTTA
>CAYJVI010000125.1:0-3110 GCA_964373595.1 uncultured Methanosarcinales archaeon
TGCCAGAATTCCCGTTCTCTTCCGAGCTTAATCGGCCCATCGCGGAAATTACTGCCGATCTGATATACTTTAAAGGGCATCTTAAGATTGGAATTCTGCGCCACAAATCTGGCTAAGGAAGTAGTAAATTCAAACCGCAATCCCAGCTTTCTGCCGCCCTGGTCTTGTAACTTGAACGTTTCCTTCAGCGCATCGCTTTCAGTCCCTGCGCCAAATTTAGCGGCCAAGGTTTCATATCGTTCTAAGGTAGGCGCTTCAAAAGGCGCAAATCCGTACAATTCAAAGGTATTGGAGATAGTGTTCACTACCTTGTTCTTCAGGATTTTCTCTTCCGGCGGCACATCGCGAACCCCTTTGGCAGTTTGCAGTTCCATCTTTGGTATTCCTCCTTGGTTTGTTTTTTTGTTTATATATTTATTGATAAAAAAAGAAAAAATTAATGGCTGAAATTACCGCCACCTCCCACTGAATATCTTCTTGGAACTCGCCCAGTGTTTAACCAGATATACCAGTCAGAAAAATTCGGCGTACCTAATTCTTTTTTTGCTGACTCCTCTCGTGCTTTCCTATTTCCCAAGACAACACCATCACTAAGATACAGCACTGGCGGGAAAAATCCTAAGCCTTCTTTCCGACATGTTCTTCCTGTGAGAACTATGTCAATTGAGTAGTCAGCATCTCCTCTGGCAGCTGTAACATCGACTTTTCCATCAAGAGGTAAGAGCTCTGCTCCATCTAATCTGACACGAGAACGAATTAGTGGTTCATACCTTTTAGGTATAGCAACTTTTTTTCCATTAAAATCAGGTTCCTGTAGTTCAGTTGCTTTTAGTTGACGTACTTCACTATATCTGACGTTAGGATAAGCTTCAACAAACCTGCCTAAAGAAATCCCTCCGTTTCCAAGAATACAAAGAGCCGGTAGACCAAAGATGGCATTTTTGTACGGCCCTTTGTTACGAAGACCGAGACTCTTGAAAACTAAACGTCTATTAACGGAAGACCCATATTCTCCAAGAAGAAAATTATCCAGCAAATCTTCTCCTGTTAATCCTGCTACTGGCTCCATATCTTCGTAAAGAGCATTGACCAATCTTGGTATGTCTTCTCCTCTCTGTTCTTGGATGTTCAATTCAAGACCACCAAACTTTTCTTTCAAAAAATCTAGACCTTGGTCTCTAACGTACTTTAATCCACCGTTAATTGGTACGTAAACAGTGAAAACACTCAGCGCCTGCTTGCGCCTTAGCCTCAACACATACATTTTCTGTTTCAATTCTTGATTTCATTTTTCTTATTTCTCCCCGTTTAGAGCCCGGAAGGCTTTAGTTTGTAGTAAATTGAAAAAACTCTAGACAAGAATCTAGGGAATTAGCAACGATGATGGAAGAACATAGAACTATCTGCACAGATATTTTTCCTTAGAATATAGCAACAACTAGAAAAATCACTGACAGTGAATACAATCAACTCTTTCAACTTGTTGAAAGTCACGAACGATAGTGACTTGACGGATTAATGTTGCCATACCATAATAAAAAGACTGTTTCTATTTAAATCTTCCGAGAAAAAAGAAGGCGTCCGCAGTTTGCAGTTCCATGGGCTCAGCCGCGGAAAGCCAACACCTGCATCCGCAATCGTAACACCACAAAGGCTATTCCGCTTAATGCGTATCCAGCCGCATAAAAAAAATCCCCAAACAGCCCTGCTAAACCGGTAGCATAAGTTCCTTGCGCCACAGCATAGGTAAAGAACAGATCTCCCAGCAGGATGGCGCAGCTGGCCAAAAAGAAAACCAACAACGCTGAACCAAATTCCTTCAGCTGCAGCGAGAATAATACCACGCTCAGAGCAAAAGCCACGATTAAAGAACTGATGATGGGATAAAAGTACCCAAAGAAATGCCCTTCTGCGCTGCGGAAAGTGACTCCAAAGAGAACTGACAGAACCAGCGCTAAAAGCCCGCTGCCAACAAGAGCGATGGTAGTGAACTTCCTGCTGTCCGGATGCTGCCGAAATAAAGTAAAGACCAGCGAGACAAAAGAGATTAAAATAAGAATTGCCCCTGCAGACCAATAAAAGTCTTCGATACCGGTTTGTCCGGGAAAAATGGCATTGGTAAGATAGAACGAAACTTCTCCCAAGGCGTACAGAGCATATCCCCATACCAGAAAAAAGAAAATAAAATAATTGGTGTCATCAAATAATTCCTTGAGCTTGTTCCGGAAAAGACCTTCCAGGACTACCACGCCGGCTAGGGCCGCAAAACCAGCAAAAACAGGGAGCAGTAAAGCCAGGAATCCGCGCAAACCTTCCATCACCATGCCTTGGGGAAAAGAATTCAGGTATATGAATCTTTGCATTAATTGGCACAGTTCTTTTTCTGAGTGATTTCCGTGTCCTACTTCGTTTTGGCGGCCGCAGCCGTCTGTGTCAGTATTGTCAGATATTGCGATAGCAATACTGACATGACCAGACGGAGCATACCATGTTCCTGTACAAAGTACAAGGGTTATGGTATGCGGAGTAGGCTGCGGCCGCCAAAACTTCGTCGCGCCATGCCAAGATTAACTCACTAACGTTCGCCAATCTTGTCAATCTTGGCAGCGACGGACACGGAAATCACTAGTTTTTTGGACTGTGCCCATTAATTGGTGTAATATTTAAAGAAAGATCCATATTAGAAATGCGTTATTTTTTCCACTAATCAACGCATTTCTTTATATAAAGGATTTGGTTGAAAAAAGAGGGCGGCCACGGGGAATCGAACCCCGATCCCAGGTGCCACAGACCTGAATAATAGCCAGAGTATCCCATAAATTTGCATTTATAGGCCTATACGATGGCCGCCATAAATAAGCTATAGTAAACGACATTAATTCTTAGACAATCTTGTCGTTTACTAATAGTAAATGTACCTGAAATGCAACAACGATTGCATTTCTGTACAGAAATGTTGTTTTCATACACATTTCTTGTACCTGCGTTTTGCCTAAAAACTCAGGTCATTTACTATATTAAGGGAATTATTTTATAAAGTTTATTCCTTTTTTATGGCTGTGGGACAGAAAAACTCTATTTCACCATTTGTTGAAGAAAAATAGCTGCTT
>CAYJVI010000126.1:0-3099 GCA_964373595.1 uncultured Methanosarcinales archaeon
CGTGGCGGCCTAATAATTAAATCGTCTCTCGTATTCTTTATGGTCGAACCATTCTAGAATCACACTTACGACGATAATTTCTTCTCTAGCAATAGAATAGATAAGTCTCCAACCTCGTGGAAGATCATATTTCCAAGTGTTTCCAACGCCATATTTTTGCACATATTCTTTTGGGATTAATCTTTTTGGGAGCTGGATACCGCAAAAAGCGTTTTCTTCAATGTTGGTGATGGCTTGTTTGATAAGTTTGAATAATTCTCGTTCTTGGTCATCGCCATGCTCCAGTTTGTAGTAGGCTTCTTTTATCTTCTCATCTGCAAATCGGTAAGTAGAGGGAAGTTTCATTCATATCACCGTAGGTCAGTTCGCGCATGGTATTTTCGAGCTAATTCTGGATAGTAAATCCAGCCAATTTTACCTTCTTTATCAATAGAGATCTTGCTAGAATAGAGAAGGTAATCAATGATAACACAAAACGTCTGATACATCATTTTCTTTGGCAAGGACTCCCAGAGCTTACGCTTTTTAAATTCTCCGTCATGTTCTTTTACGAATTCCTCGACCATCAGGACGGTATCCAATCGAGGATAGCGTAAGATATTTTCGGTATCCATAACAAGTGCTTCTTGCATGTTATATCAGTTGATACAATACTCATATTTAAAACTTTCGCTAATTTTTGGCTAAGAAAGCTTCCACAGAAGGTTAAAGTAAGACTTAAATGAGTTACTTATTTCTGGATTCTCTATTAGTATAGCAAATGGCTTCTCTGCGGTTAACCACATAAGAATAGCTGTTTTATCCCCGTAAATATAAACAGTTGTAGGGCTTTGGTGTGTCTCTGGGAGATATTTTACTTCTGTAAGCGGATATTGTGAAAACTCTTTCCCCCTCTTTTTACCCTGCGGAGTTGAATTACAAAGGACTTTAAGCTTAATCTTATTTTTAACTCTTTCTTTATGAAATCTCGCGATAAAAAATTCATGAAGAACCTGAGGCCCTCTTCCCGTACTGCCGATTGCCAGCCATTCTTTTTTCGTTCTTACGATGTCATTAAGGATAGTTTTCATCCCCTCTTTATCCTCGTAAACTTCAACTGTTGGTTTTTTGAATTTTGGCTTATGTAATTCTTTAAGATTAGGAAGAATATTCAAAACAGAAGCTTCTTTTTCTTTCAGATAGTCCAATAATTTTTCAGGAGGGGCAGCATAGAAATATTTGGTGTCGTTCTTTATAACATAGGAAACAAGTCCTCGACCAATAAGACTTTTCAAAGTATCGTATAAATGAGTTCTCGATTCTTTTGTTTTATCTGCAATTTCTTTAACAGTAGCTTCGTGGAGTTGCAAGAGGGCCAAGTATGCATCTGCTTCTCTATTGCTTAGTCCAATCTTCACGAGTTCGTCTTTTTCGCTCATGAACAATGGTTGATCTTGGTAGTATTTAAAGTTTTCTTTTATTAGTCCACATTTGGACAAATAATATTTTTATGCTAGGAGACAACTCAAGAAGCAAAGTGGCAGGTGTGAAACTATTAAATGAAAATGGAGCGTTACAATGCTTAGTTACAATGCTTATGTAGGAGTACTCCCGCAATCCAGTCTAGCAAGGATTTTATCGGAGTCGTATACAACCCCATTGGGTCAACTCCTTCTAGGCACAGCCATAAAGCAGAAATCCCCACAGACTGAGGTAGTAGTGTTTGATCCTGTACGGACGCCTCCAGACGAAATGTGGAGAAAAATTAAAGAGTTACATTCTCGTTATGATAGGGTTCTTGTAGGGCTGTCTCTCTTGTCTGGAAATACAGATCACGGATTTCAATTAGCCAGAAAATGCGAAGATGAAGGAATGGATGTGGTTATCGGAGGGCCTGAAACTGCAGGTTATGGTTCCGCAAATATTATGAGAACACGCGAATATGTCAAATATGGTGTCGATAGTTTAGGGGAGTGCGTTCTTCCTGAACTGATTATAGGTACTCCATTAGATGAAATTGCAGGACTAACGTATAGAGAGAATGGAGAAACCAGACAAAACCCTGCTAACCCCATGTTAGCAAGATTGGATTGGTTAAACATAGCAGTTGATTATAGTTTACTCGACAATATTACTGGAAATGTAGGCACTACATACTTAACTGGAAATGATTGTTTTATTGCTGATAAACGCTGTTATTTTTGTGGGCGTTTAGGTATGGGAAACCCTCAAACAACAGAAGAGATAGAAACAAGAATCGGACGAGTTTGGGAAGAAATAAAATATGCTTGGGGTGTCGGTCTTACGCATTATTTTAACTCTGCTGATTCTGCTTTGCGTAGTCCGAAATTGTTTAGTGCGTTTTCGGAAGCAATGCCCGAGTGGTTTAATCCAAAGTTTCATCATTTATTTGCCAATGCTCATGAACTAACGCCGGAAGTCATGCCCCTCCTGAAAAAACTCCGTGCTACAGTGTATCTTGGTGTTGAAAATGCTGCAATTGAAAATCATGGAAAAGGAAAAATTCATTTTAATGTTATGAAAGAAGACAGGGCAGACATGATGTCGAGTAAAAGGGCGGTAGAAATTTTGCATGAATATGAGATCCCAATGCGATTAAGCTTTGTGTTTGGTGACCCTGGAGAAACAAGAAAAACATTGGCTGAGAATTTAGAACTTATTGTAGGAATGGTTGAAAGACATCCAACAATTACAGATTTGGAGTTAAATCCTATTGAAGTTTTGCCAGGAACACAGGCATTTCGTGATTTAATGAAGTTTAAAGGAGATAAATACAGCGAAAAAGAAATTCCGTATGATACGTTGGAAATGTCTGCTGATTTAGTGCCATTGGTTTCGTCAGTTACAAGAGATGAAGTGTTAGAATGGATTGCTAGAATGTATGGTGCAGTACGGAAAGTAAAGCCAGAAATTCGGGTTAATACGAAAGGAATATCATTGAAAGAGTTTGAACATTTGGGAGGAGAGAGGTCGCCACTTTCTTTAAAAAAACGTTAAGAGATTGTTCCCCTATTTCAGAGAGTAATCAAAAATTTTGGAGAGCGAAGCGAACCGTTTAGCAAACGTTAGACTAAGTTGCGTAGCAATTTGTGAGATTTT
>CAYJVI010000127.1:0-3078 GCA_964373595.1 uncultured Methanosarcinales archaeon
CTGTTTCGAGGAACTAAATCTTTATACTTCCCGTGTTTAAGACGGATTGTTTTCAGCCCCAGCTCCTTGCCAAAGCGGATTTCTGTGTCCGTCCTATCTCCCACCACCCAGATCTCTTCTGCCGGAAAATCATTTTTAATTTTTTCGAGGAGTGCTTTTTTCTCGTCGTCAGAATGGCATATGATTACCTGATCAAAATACTTTTGTATTCCCAGAGCTTCAATTTTTTTATTTTGCAAGCCTTTATCAGTTTCCTTAGTCAGCAAGATTTTTTTCCCTTTAAAAGAACTAAGAAATTCTTTCACGCCGGGAAAAGGAACAATCTTCTCGGCATCCTGCCATTTGGAATGTCCATTCATCTGCCCGGTCTTGTCGTACAAAGTATCGTCCAAATCAAAAACTATCAACAATTTTCATCAGCTCCTGCGCTAATTTCTGGGAATCATGGCGAAGCAGGCTCCGTTTCAGGACATCAGTTTTTTGCGCTCGAACTATCTCGCTGCTCAAAAGATCGGCAGCAATAACACGTGGATCATTTTTCAAATCGTTTTGCACTGGATCTCCTTCCTGTTCGTAAATTTTTATCAGGTCTTCAGGGACTTTGCTGTTATTTAATAAGATGTAATCAAAAATATCCCTGCCCACAAACCGCTTCAGCTCCCGCACATAATCGTTTGCCGTAAACTTGGTGGTTTGCCCGTGCTTATTCATCAGATTTACGACTAATGCTTTTTTTGCTCCTGTTTCACGCAATGCTTTACTGACTCCGTCAACCAGAAGATTAGGAATCAGCGAGGTGTATAAATCTCCCGGACTTAAAATCACCAAATCGGCAGTCATGATCTGATCTATGGCCTTGGAATTTGCTTCTGGAAAGGGTTCAAGATAAATGCTCTGAAATCCCTTATCAATTTCTGTAGACGTGTCAATTTCGTGCTCACCTTCCAGCATCTTATTATTGCGGAGAATCATCTTAAGATGAACTTTGTTGGTGGTTACTGGAATGACTTTTCCCTTGATAACCATGATTCTGCCCATCTCTTCCACTGCCCGGTCAAAACTTCCGGTAACTTTCTCCAATGCCGAAAGAAGCAGATTCCCAAAACTGTGCCCCTGTAAACTTCCGTTCTCAAAACGATAATTCATCAAGCTGCGCATCAATCGGCTGGAATCTGACAAGGCTACCAGACACTGCCGAACATCGCCGGGAGGAAGAACTCCTAACTCATCGCGGAGAATTCCGGTACTTCCTCCATCATCAGCCATGGATACGATAGCGCTCAGATCTATGTTATATTTCTTCAATCCGCTCAGAACGGTGAAATTACCTGTGCCTCCGCCGATAACCACTACTTTTTTCATTCGGGGAAGAGAGGAGAATAAGCGTTTTTAAAAGTTGTGAAAGGAGAAGTTTGATAATCCATTCGCAAAGGAAACCAATCTTTCATAAAAGAAAAATTTTGCTGTTCCTTTACATCTTTGAAAGCTTTGTAACTTGGCAGATCATAGATCTGGGCATCTAACCCAAAAGAAAGTACTGCGTGCCGTAACAAATCGTGATCTGCGCGCGCTTTTCTACCCAAATATTCAACAATTATTTCTCGACTATTTTTTCCAAAAGGAGTCATCCTTGCATCTACGGAGGAAGAAAGAATGATGGGGTGGCGGAGATGAACTAATTCATGGAAAAGAACCATATCCCGTTGGTGAGGTTTGAGGTAGTCTGCCAAATAGATTATGTGGGCCGATTCGGAAAAACTTCCTGTAAAATTGCGATCTGAATTATACCACACTTTCCATCTCTGCTCTACCAACCCATCAATAAAATTTGTAGAAATGGGGTTTTGATATATTTGATCCCAGACCGCTGGGCTGGTTCTCTCTTCTAGTTCTAAAACATACTGCTCAATTTTCCTAAAAGAATCATTTACAGTTACCATAGTAAAGATAAAAAAAATCTATTCCTCCACGAACTCTTCCATCTTGGCCGGCATTTCCTCATCGCTGCGCAATAATCCTTTATTGCGCATGAATTCGCGGGCAATGACATAAAACACTAACCCCACTGATTTCTTTCCTTTGTTGTTGCAGGGAACCACTAAATCCACATCATTTGCCTGGTTGTTAGTATCACACAAGGCAATGACCGGAATGCCAATTTTTGCCGCATCCTGCACCGCATTCTTGTCTGTCCATGGATCGCAGACAAAAATAATTTTTGGCTCCCAGAATGTTTCCAGAGCGGTGTTGGTCAATATTCCCGGAGGATACCGTTTGGTAATAACCTGTATGCCGGTCAATTCATGCAGCTTCTTCAATCCTTTCCAGCCGTTTTCACGCCTGCTTACAACTAGAATATTCTGCGGCTCATACTTTGCCAGCAGATTGGCTGCCAGGCGCAATCGCTTGTCTATTTCCTTCAGATTAAGAACACTCAGCCCATCAGGACGAGTTTTGTAAATAAAATTAGCCATATATTTATTCTTAAATTTAGTCCCAATGTGAATACCCGATTTCAAGTATTCGTTGGAATCGATTAACAGTTCTTCTTGTTGTTCTGACATTTGTTTATTCACCCTTGATTTCTATCGTTACCAGAATTAGGATTTTATCTTCTTTCCCATTTCTGGATATTCTCCTCCCAGTCGCCTGGTTGGTACGTTTTAGCTTTCACGTTAAATGCTCCTGCCATGTAATTACCCTCGGCTTCCAAAACAATTGTTTCTCCCTGCCTGACTTCAATACGACAGCTTCCATTAGTATATCCAGATTCACAAACCCTAAAAACAATGTAGAAACCATTCGGAGCGGTATATTCCATAGCTAACATTGCAGAAACACGGTTGCTAAATCTCTCTAAAACTCTTCCATTTCTATCAGCATGGTGTAAACAATTATTAACTAATTGATTCAAATCTCTTTGTTTTTCCTTTTCCTCACTGGTTTCTGCCATTTGTTTTATCTCCTGAAGCACTTAAAACACGAACAAGAAAAGTAGAAATTAACTCTCTTGTCTGCGATATCTTTTGCCTCACGCAGCGCTACCCATCAACTCTGAGATGAGTGTCGGCTTTATGA
>CAYJVI010000128.1:0-2925 GCA_964373595.1 uncultured Methanosarcinales archaeon
CCTTACGGGAAGGCGCCGCATTCCCATAAAAAATGGGAAAAGTGAGTTGGCTGTGACCCCGAACGAAGTGAGTTTTTCTCAGCGGAAAAAAACGAAAAAATATTAGGACACTACACTTCTCCATGTATAGATAGTATATCCTAAACCATTATATATTTTACAACCACTACTTTAAGCATATGAAGGAAGGGTTGTATACTGCTCTGGTATCAGCATTTCTGAGTTCCTGCGCTCCGCCATATACGCCGCCGCCGAACCTGCCTTCTTCTATCGCAAAAATAGATACGCCGCATGAAGCTAGGCGGTGGCTGGATACTGTTTTAAAATACAAATACGATAAAGACCTCTATAAAACATCAGATTTCTGGGCTCCCTGCGGTCTGACTTACAAAAATCGTGCTGGGGACTGTGAAGATCATGCTATTTGCGCCGCAGCGTTATTGCAGGGAGATGTAGAACAAGGTTATATTATTGTTCTCTATGATCCTTCCAATGAGAAAAGAGCAGCTCATGCCGTCTTTGCCTATCGTCTTGATAACAAATGGGGTGTTCTCAGTAATGATAGCTGGGAGTTTCGTCTGCCGCGTTTTGTTACCTTAGATGAAGTCCTCAGTGATATAAACAACGCCAGGGGGTCCCGAGACCGTTTTTTACGCTATAATGTCCGTGATTACTCCGGTGTTGACTTGGTCAATGGTTCTGAAAATCTTGTATCAAAGATAAAAGAAATAGAAGATCATCCTTTGCTTCCATAATCTTTATATAATAATGTGTCCCTATTTCAGCTATGCCCACTTTGGTAGTGAGAACGCAAGTCAAAGACCTTCTGAAAGAATCGGGGTTGGGAGTAGACAACCTTTCCGGCGACTTTATGGACAAATTGGATCAGAAAACAAAACAGCTTATTCTTGACGCAGCTAAAAGAGCTAAAGAAAACAGCAGAAGGACAATCATGGGAAAAGATATTTGATCTCTGCCAGTGTGTTTAATGCTTTCGCAATTTCCTTAAAATGTTCAGAATAAAGCTTTCCTTATGTTTTCGGTATTTTTCACCGTCACCAAGGGCTTTCTTAACCGCTTCTTTTTTGATTTTAATATATTCTTCAACCGCTTTAGGGTGCTTCAATAGAAAATCACGAAAATAAACTATTTCTTCCCAATCTGTCCCCTCAAATTTCACGAGATGAATATGGATCCTTCTTTTTCCATTTTTATAGGGATAATTTCTTCTAAAAAATAATCTTCCTGGATGACTGGCTTTCTCACGAAATTCATAACCCGCTTTCTCTAATTTCTTTTTGGCTTCCGCCAGCTTTGATTTTGAAACACCCACAACAATATCAAGAATGCCTTTACCGCCTAAATCTTGAATGGCTGTTGAACCTATATGCTCAATTTTTGCAGAAGAACCAAGATTTTTGGTTAACTTTTTCTTCTCTGCTCTAAAAAAATTACGATAGTGGGGATTATATTTTCTAAAAACATATTTCTGCATATTCTAAGAATTATACTAAAATATAATAAACTTTCTACTCTCTCCTTTCCATTCTCGGCGGAGGAGGCAGGGGCAGTTCTTTTTCCACCGGAACTTCTTTTTCTCTTGCTGGCTGAGGAAAGAGCACTTCATGTTTAACCCACGGCGGCATTATTTCTTTCCGCAATTGCGGATGTTTTTCATAGAACTCTTGCAATTTCTGTTCAAGTAAAGTTATTTTTCCTTCGACCATCTCCAGCTCATGGGGATTTTTAGTTCCCAGTTCCTGATGTATCTTTAATTCCTGTTTAAGGGCATCCAGACGTTTCTGCAGCATCTGCGCTTTCTGGACAGCATCTTCTTTTTTCTCTTCTGCTGTCGGAGCAGTCCGCAACCTCGTTACAGCCACTTCCTTAGATGCTTCTTTCTTGGCCAGATATTCACCCAGCAGATAGGAAAGCTTATCGACCTTTTTATCTAATTCCTGATCTTCAACCGCTTTCAGTTTATTCTTCAGCGAAGCTATCTGCTGTTTGAGGGAAGATATTTTTATGGACTCTACATTCTTTTCGCGCAGCAACTTTTTTTCTAACTCTATAACTCCTTTGAGCTGATTTTCAAGATGGATCACTTCTTTCCGCAAGGTCAATTTAGGCACCTTCTTTTGTCCGGTAAGATATTTTATTTCATTTATTTTTTGCAGGATTTCCTGCCTGGAAAAACTTTCTTTTTGTTTCTGCGCCAGATGCGCTGCATTGGTCAGCAGCTGCAAAGCGTGAAGAGAGGCCATAGTCTAACTAAACAGCCCTACGCGGGGTTTTCTTCCTCCCGGACTTGGCGGGGGAGGCGGAAAGTCTGCAGGAGTTTGCATCGGCGCAGCTTCCGGTCGGGGAGCAACTCTTCCCTGCTGCGAGGGCATGCCTATACTATGCTGCACAGACACCGGCGCGCTTACGGGCATTCTTCCTCCAGATCTGCCCATGAAATCATCCAATTTGTCAGAAATTGCTATCATTCCTGTGGCAATAGTTTCATTCTGGCTGACTACTGCATTCAGTTTTTCCAGAAGGGATGAAAATGTTTTGCTCATATCCTGCTCCTTGGTTTCCTGAAGCGCTTTTTCAAAAACGACGTTCAGCTCGTGAACGGCATCTTTCATGCTTTCAATTTCCAGAATAAGCTCGTTAGCCTTAGTATCGGGCTGCATTAATTTCTTCTTAAGCGCTTCGACATCATACTTAAGGTCAGCAATTATCTGATGGGGTAGAAGTTCCTGTTCTGCTTCATGCATAGAGTATCACCTATTTTTGTAAGGTTTGTTAAAGTAAATTTGTATATAAATGTTTTGGGAGTCTGTGTTTCTTAGAAAGAGTAGTAACTAGCCGGGCACAGTTCTTTTGGCACTGTCCCACTTAAGATACTTTAATAAACTTGTTCCATTTTCTTCTAGC
>CAYJVI010000129.1:0-2866 GCA_964373595.1 uncultured Methanosarcinales archaeon
CCGCCGATGGCGCAGAGTTCGAGAGGCATGGAAGAGAGAAAAGATTTGTGGTTTATAAAGATTGGTGATAGTAAAGTTATTTATGATTTTCTCTTAATTTTAGGAAATAATTTCTTTCGGTTCATAACAATTGCCAGAAGCATGATGAGCACTAATGCGCCGATTACTAAGTACACTGGCGAAAATGTGCGCTGCTCTTCAGCAGGCAATGGCGCAGCGATTTCCACAGCCTTTTCTGGAAGTGGTGGCGATGTTTCTAGTTCCTTAGGCACTTCAGCTTTTCCCGCAGTTAACAATTCCATGCTTACATTAACAAAGCGCAATGCATAATTGAGGTCTACCAGAGTTAATTTCAAATCATTAATACTATCATTGTCTACATCGAGTTCTGCACCTGCTCCCTTACCCAAAACAATTTCCTGTGGCATACTAGAAATAACAAAATTAGCAAATGATAATCCCACCCTTGTAGCAGTAATGGTATGCTCTTCAGCTGTCGTTTTTGCCGAGGTCTTGATCATAAACTTGGCTTTAGTACCTTCCTTTAAATGTGCCAATGCTTTTTGTGATTGTATTTTTCCTTCCGCGATAACCGGTTCAGGCAGAGTAATAGTTATCTCTTTCTCGGTAGAGACTTCCGACGGAAGTGAACCGGCAAAACTTGTGGAACTGCTAGGAATACTTCCACCGCTACCGGTAGTGCTATCTGTATTTGGAGTGCTAGCCACTGCTTTTCCCGTTACTGAAGGGCCAGTTCCGGAGAAGTGAGGCAGGCGTACCCAAATGACGTTATCACTGGTATTAATATAACAAGGGGTAGTAGTATTCAAAACAGATTGATTGGTCGTACAAGTACTCGATTTTAATAATATACTCCATTGCTCCGCAAAGGCTGAATAATGTGAATTGTTTGCAGCTAAATTAGTAGCATTCGTTCCATTCACGGTTACATTCCAGATAACCTTCCAGTTTTCATCATAGAGGGTAGGAATAGACATATTTACAACACCAGTATCATCCAAGCCTGATCCAGGAGTTTCGGTGTAAGGAATAGAAACAAGAACATAATCATAAATTGTTGGTCCGCTAGATCCAAAGCGGACGGCCGCATCAAACGTGCTGGCGCTTGCAGACGTAGCTGCACTGTTATCAAATAAGACATCAGGCGGTCCGGAAGCAAGCATATCAACATTGACGTAATGAACTTTAATATTCCCAGTCCCCATCCTAAAGCTTAGTTTACCCCCACCTACAATGGCTGACATAGGCTTAAAACTGTCCATCGACTGTGAACCACCTAACAGACAATCACTGGAAGGATTGGGTAAATCACAAGTAGCATTAGATAAGTATAAAGCCATAGAAATTGCGGATGCTGCTAATTGTGTATCAATGGCCTGCGGATTAAAGCTAGCCAGCCTAATGCTGCTATTACTGATGATTTCCGCAGCAGTTTTGGTGATACTCTTAGGTGCATAATTAGACTCTCCACCGCTGACAAAAAGATTTATTTTCTTAACTCCAGTAACATTAATCAAAGGGAGGGAAAAGACTGCAGCATCTCCTTGCTGAACATTAGCCATCCAGGTAAAGCTTATCGATCCAAAGCTGCTATAATCCACTTCTGCCTCCACATGGGCAAACACGTTAGTTAAACTGGCATTAGAGCTATTAAGAAGATTAAATTGCTGAACAGCAGTGGTAAAATTAATCTGTCCACCGGTTGTAAGGTCTTGAGTAATATTTCCTGAGGCGCCCAGCAGGCCGAACAAGGAAATATTAATTTGAACTTCGGCAGCCGGATTGTTATAACTCAGGCTCACATTTTTGAATGCGCCGTAAAAAGACGTGCCATTGGTAGCGGTAGCAAAGAGCATTATATTTGAAGTTTCGGTGGTGGCTGGCAGAGAGAGATTGTAAAATCCATTACCATTAGTAACATTAAATGCATCCGTGCCCCCGGTGAAAGCGCTAAGGTTAAAGGGAAGTGTGCCACGCGTTACATGGATTATATTTCCTGGTTCCATCAGATAGGGAATTACACGAAAGGTACTCCATCCACTGATGCCTCCTCCTGAAAAATTAATATACCCGCTGACCCTATCCAGACGAACCGTGGTATTAAATTGTTTTTGTAAAGTTTTGGTGGTTGCATTGTAATTAGAACTGCCATTTAGGCTATAAGATTGCGTAGCAGTAAAATTATTCCAGTTAAAACTAATCGGCATACTGCCTGCAGGATAGACCATGATGGAATAATTTCTGTCTCGGGGCAGGTAGACAATAGCTCCAGTCACTGGATTGGCAAAAGCTTCAGCAACAGGATAGCCTAACTTTACATCTTTGATTTGGTAGCGGAAGGAAACATTGCCGCTGGTACTGTTTATGACACTAATATTAATTGTGCCTGCTGGCTTTAGATAAAACTTAGTTTCGCTTAACTCAAACGTAAATATATCCTTGGGAAAGGCCGGCAATTCCTGGCCAACAAAATCAACCACGCTGCCATTATAATGAATAATACTAGGCTCATACAGACCATTGGTGACTTCAACCACAGTCATGTTAAACCATCCCGAGGCATTGGTGGTGGTGGAATTATATCCCACAATATTAAAATTGCTGTCCCGGACGGTCACGTTAATGATGGTATTATTTAGAACATTACCATTTACGTCCGTAACTGTCCCATTAAATGGGAATGCTAAAGCTGAAGCAGCTAGTATCAATGATAAAAATAGGATAATTATCTTCACAATTATACCTCTTTTAATTATTTAGAAGTTACGCTACGTATATAAATATTTCTTTAATTAGACTTTTGCGTTTTTAACAAATACCAGTTTATTGAGGATTTCAGCCAGTT
>CAYJVI010000130.1:0-2831 GCA_964373595.1 uncultured Methanosarcinales archaeon
GTCAGAAAAATTTATTAAGAAAAGGAGCTGAACACAAGCCATGATAACATTCTGGGAAAATCCGCAGGATCATCTGCAGTTTTTGGTGCTTCAAAAACATCTGGAAAGCCAGGGATATAAATACTTGGGCAATTCCGCGCCAACCGCAGATTCTGAAGATTTTAATGCTGAGGTAATACGACAAGTGCAGAGAGCAGAAAAGGTGATGATCTCTCCCGTAATCGAGTACAATTCTTTATTTTCCAGCAGTACAATAGTCTCAGGCAAATTAGCCTATTTTGCCTATCCTGCTGGTCAGGATGAAGACCTTCCGGACACCCTGCGCGGTGGATTTAGAGTGGAGCAATTGGCCGATCCTTACGAAAATCCTGCCGGCTCTTTCGCAAAAATAACCAGGCGGCTTCCTTCAGAATTGCTGAATGAACTGGAAAGACAGAACGTGCTTTTGGAATATGTAAAGGAATTCTACTTCGAGCATCCTGGCGGCTATGAAGCATTGGTGCGCTGCGGACTCCTTCAGTTTAAAGATAGGAAAGGCCAAAAATTGCATTACCCTCTTTCTAAAGACGATCTCTTGACATTATACAGAATGGAAAATGACAAGGTTCTTGATTTAAAGAGATTGAACAAAGCTGCCCCTGAAGAAGATAGGAGAGCCGGAAAGAGTCTAAAGGATCTTATCGTTAAGGGCTTGGCGGTGCCCATCAGAAAATCATCATCCCGACACACTCTCAGCAAAGCAGCAACGGAAGGAGAATACACCGCCCTGGTGGAAAAGAGGTATATGCCTGATTATCATTATTGAGTCATTCTGCTTTCTTCAGCATTTCTTGAATGACATCAAAACCTTTCTGCCAGAATTCCTCAGAAGTGATATCGACGCCGACAGCTTTAGCGATATCAACCGGAGATTCGCTTCCTCCTTTTGCTAACATCCCGACAATCTTGGGCGCAAAAGAAGCTCCTTTTTCTTTATAATTTTCATAGAGGGCAAGAGTTAAAAGATTTCCAAAAGCATAGGCATAACAATAAAACGGGGTGTGGAAGATATGCGGGATGTAACACCATTCATAGGCAAAAATTTCATCCACATCTACTTCAGAGCCCAGCTGCCGGCGCAAGTCCTGCAGATACACTTTGCTCATCTCTTCAATGGTTTTTCCTTCTTCCATCATTTGATGAGCCTTTATTTCAAAGCTGACAAATCCTGCCTGCCTGATTATGGAAGCATACAATTCATCTAATTTGGTAAAAAGAAGTTCTTTAGCCCGCTGAGGATACTTCTCCTGGAGACGTTCTGACAAGAGCATTTCTGCAAAAATGGAGGCAGTCTCGGCCAGCGGCAAGGCGGAATGATTGGTGAATTCAGTTTGGTTTCTGGCTAAATTATGATGGATACCGTGGCCTAACTCATGGGCAAGAGTGGAAACATCCCGCAAGGTGCCGCTATAATTTAACAGGACATAGGGATTTAATTTTGCGGTGACGCTGCAGCAGAAAGCGCCGGTATCTTTATTTTTTTGCAGGCGGGAATGGATGTGGCCAGCGTTGATTATGTTTAAAGCTTCCCTATGAAATTCCGGAGAGAAATTCCTGAAGGTGTCTAACACCATGAGGACAGCATCATGATAAGAAATCTTTGCTTCCTTCTTCTTCTGCAGCGGAGCATAGAGATCAAAACGGCGCAGTTTTTTCAACCCTAATTTTTTTTGTTTCAGCTCAAAGAAGCGATGGAATAAAGGCTGGTTTCGCTGGCAGACCTTTAACAGCGCTTCGACTGCTTTATCCGGAATATCGTTGGCGATGTTGCGGACATTAATCGGATTTTTATATCTGCGCAGAGGGATGTTTTCTTCCCGCCAGTCGTTGATGATATTTTTGTAAATTTCTCCGATGAGGTCTTTATGCTCTTGGTATTTGCTCAATAATGTCCTATAGGCTGCTTCCCTTTTCTTCGGAGACGGATGGCGCGCGTAGGTAAGCAATTCCTCCTGGCCGATGTTCTTCCCGGCAAACTGAAATCGAAACTGCGAACCCAGAATGTTGTAGATGCTGTTTAATGCTGAAATGCCGGCAAGGTCTTTGATATTGATGATTTTTTCTTCATTTTCCTGCAAGGTATAGGGTTTGGTTTTCCGTATTCTTTCCAGGAAGTAACCATATTTTCCGTTAGCGAGAATCAACTGGCTGGCTTTAGCGTCGGAAAGGGATTTAAACCAGAGATTGAAGAAAAGAACCCGATTGTTGACTTTAGTGAGGAATGTTTCCACTCGGGAAGATAAGGCATTGGCATCCTGATCGCTGGAATCTTCTGCAGACCAGAGCTGCGCGTAAATCCCCAGCTTGCAGGTAAGGATATGCAGTTCTTCTACCTTTTGCAGAAGGGTGATAAATTGCTCCGGAGAGATCTTTTCAGTCAGAAGGGAACGCTGCTTTTCGATCAGAGAAGTTTTTTTCTCAATTTCCTGAAATGCCGCTTCTAGATCTGCAGGCTTGATCTCCGCCAGACTCCAAGCAGAAAGTTCATGCTTCATAGACAGATATGATCATCTCCCTCTTCAAAAGAAGTGTTGCAGCTGGCGCAGTATTCGCCGCGTTCCAATATTTGGTTGAAATTATCACAGTTCTTTTCTGAGCATTTCTTTTGGCCTTTCTTGAAATATTCGACTGTAGTCATGGAACCGCAGCCGCCACTGCAGATGTAGCGAATTTCCGACAAAGATAATCACCTCAGGGAAGAAAATAATTACTCTGTTTATAAAGGTATTTCTCAACTAGGCTCTGAAGCGATGAGAATTCTTTAAGAGAAGCGCCAGCTTCTCTTTGTTCCA
>CAYJVI010000131.1:0-2829 GCA_964373595.1 uncultured Methanosarcinales archaeon
TGCTGCCTTTGAGAGTTGCTGCTGATGCTAAGGGAATGATAAGTAAGAGGAATAGAAATAAGGATAATTTGTGCTTCATAGCCGTATATACTCTAGGATAATATAAAAAGATATCGGGCGAGAATTACTTCTGTCCCTTTGTCTTTTTGCCTTCCAAAGCCACATTTTTAAGAGCAATCAGTCCTTTGAGATTATCTTTTTCATTTTTTGAGGTTACTAGGCTTTCCCCCAATTGTTTTTCTATATCATTTCGTGTATTACCCGCAATTGTTCCCCCTTTAACCGCTATTTCTTTGCTTTTGCCAAATGTTTGCGGATTTTCTTTCTTAGAAAACTCAGTAGTGGTAGCTTCTGCAAGCATATTGAGAACAAGCTCAAGGTTGGTCATATTATCCCGAAGGTTTTCTTTTTTTAGATTCTTTAATTTCTTGTATTCTGACACTGTTTTTCCTGACCAAGCCTTAGTAATCTCATTTGTGAGTATAGCAAAATCAGAATCTTTTTCAATACCTGCTCTGTTCCATTCGTCGGTCAGTTCTTTTCTAACTTCTATAGTTTTCAACCTTTGATTGATCCATTCCTTAGAATATCCTTTTTGCAGATAGGTTTTCATAGCCCGGTCAAAAGCCAGCTCTGGATCATAAGTCTCATTGATTCTTTCATTACCTACCATCGCCAGCCAAACCTTAAACGGCTCAGCTTTTGGTGAAGGGATGGATTGAATGATCCTTAAAAGCAGCTCAGTATCGGCGCAATCAGTTTCATATCTCTTACCATCTGAAGATATCAATTTCAGTTGTACGATTTTCTCGTACAACTCAAAACCTTCTTCTTTTAGCTTAATCTTGAGATCAGACCAGTATCTTCGAGGCATTGAACTGCCGGTTAATATTTCAATCACATCAATTATAGAAAAATACCATTTCTGCTCTTTTTCAACCCAATCCACTCTAACTTTTTTGCTTTCAAAGAGTTTTATTGAAGTGTTCTGTTCCATCTTTATTTACATACACAAGATGGTTATAAAAAGATATCGGGAGAACATTTGAACGGGGAATCAAGAAAGCTGTGAAATATTTGGTATAATCCTAAGGGTAGACTTAGGGTTCGGTAGAAACGGGAGAGTAACGATCTCCGGACGAACGTGGGTTTGAGAAGAAGGGCAAGCGGTTAACTATCTTAATTCATGAGTCCAAATACCAACATCATTCATACAAACCAATTCTTCTTTATCCGATCCTAGCAACTCAATGATTTTCTCAGCTAAATATTCTGGTGATCTTGGCTTTATTTTTTCAATTCTTTCTGGTGATTTCCCTCTTCTAAATAGAGGCGTGTCAATTGGTCCAGGTAGTGCTATTTTTATATCAAAACCTTTGTGGAATGCAGCAAATTGCTTTGCGACATTGTAACCTGCTAATTTGCTGGTTGCATATCCCAAGCTATCTTTTGGTAGAGTTCTTGCTAAATCTGAAGATATTTGAATAATTTTAGCATTTGAAGATAACTTTGGTTGTGATAAATATAAAAGGTTAAATGTTCCGTTCATATTGACATCAAACATTTTCTTTATACCCTCAGGTGTTTCTTCGTCCCTTATACCGGCACTGTTTATCAAATAATCAACTTGGTTTTGTATCCTAGACAGAGCAGCTCTTAGAGAGTTTAGGTCACAAACATTAACGGTTTCGTACCTGACTCCTTTCAGCTTGTTTTTTGGATTCTGAACATCAAAAGAATAAACTTGAGAATTTTTATCATAGAATTGTCTAACTAATGCCTCGCCGATTCCGCTAGAACCTCCAGCAATTAATATTGTTTTGTTTTTGTACATCTTGAGAACACTATTTAGTGGATTTTTTAAAAATCTTTCTGATAATCAATCTATATTGAAATGGAATAAATTTCCGTCAGAATCTTCGTAATTATCCTTATAAGCGTGAAATCCTTTGTCCTTTAGTTTTTTTTCTAATTTTTTTAAGTCTTGTTTGCTTATTCGAAACTCAAGGTGGGATATTCCTTTCTTTGCTCCTTCTAATCTTTTGTCTCCTTCTGGATGTGCTCCTTGAGAAAAGATTGCTAGTTTTTGATTTCCAACTTTAAAGAATACTTCATTTCCATAATCTGCTTCTATTTCAAAACCAAGAATATTCTGGTAGAATTCCTTCTGTTTTTTAATATCCTTTACTATTAAAACGACAGCATCAATGCCTTTTATCATAAGATTCATAAAAATTATGAGTTTAAATAATCTTCTAAAAATAATCTTTACTTCCTTCTCAAATGACTTACGAAATCCCGCAAGAAGAGTACTTTTAACTCAAACTAAGGCCAAAACCATCCTAAACCTTCCTAAAGCTTCCTAAAGTATTCTGTAAAGCATTCCCAAAAGTATCTTTAAAAAGAAGTGGGGGCAGAATGATCCCATCAAATCAATTGGAGGTCACAAAATGACATCATTCAAACAGAAAATAAGTGCCATGCTGGTATTGTCGCTGTTTTTACTAAGCGTCTTGCCGGCAGGTATCGCAGATGAAGGAAAAAACAGGGTTGATGTAGATGTAAATGCAGAAGTAAAGAGAGGAGTGGATGGAGATGATGTAGAAATAAAGACAAAAGTAGAAACTGAAGATAACGATTCAGAAGAAAAAGTAGAGATCAAAACCGAAGTAAAAGATGGCTTGCTTAGAAAAGAAGTAAAACGCGAAGTGAAAGTTCTGAAAAACTCGCGGGAAAGGTTTGAAGAAGACAAAGAACGCTTTAAAGACGCAAAAGATGAACAGCGGGAACACCGCCAGAAAGTGCTGGATCTGAATAAAGTAGTGAAAC
>CAYJVI010000132.1:0-2827 GCA_964373595.1 uncultured Methanosarcinales archaeon
ATGCCAGACTATGATCTTCCTCGGATAACCCTGCGTTATAGCGGCATCTTTGACTTTGACGGTTTTTATGCTGCGGTAACCGACTGGGCTAAGAATTACGGTTTTATGTGGCATGAGTCCAGTTTCAAGCACAAAGTTCCGTCTGCTGAAGGCGCTGAGCAGGAGATAGCCTGGGAAATCACCAAGAAAGTGACAGAATTTATTCATTACAAGATTTTCTTTACCATACATATGTGGGAAGTGAAAGATGTGCCAGTAGAAGGAAGAAAGAAGCCGCTGATGAAAGCGCGATTATACATCTGGATTGAAGGAAAGATCACTTACGACTGGCAGAAGCGTTTTGGCGGCAGCAAGTTTGCGGAATTGTTGGGGAAATGGTACATAAAACTTCCGCATCTGAATCCCATTGAAACGGTATATTTCGATCAGCTCTATTACCGGATCTGGAATCTGCATGCCATCATCAAGAAATACTTTGACCTGCAGGGAAAGCATGCCTACAAGGAATATCTGAAGGAAAGTTAGTTTGATGTAGAATTATCAGGAATATATATAAAATTCCTTCTTTTTTTGGAGGTTCATGGAATACAATTATTTAGGATATAAAGCCAGTGCCGCGCAAGTTAAATCCTTAGAGAAGGTTCTTGCTGGTCTTGATCCTCCTTTGTCTGAGGAAGAAGAAACGGCTGTACATTACCTTAACCTGAAGCAGGGAAATGTTAGAAGTTATGGGGATGGCAATACCATGCACTCTTTTGTAGCCTACAAAAACATTGATTCACTCTTTGCTGAAATTGAGAGCGCGGACGTGGAAAGATGCCGAAGGCGTTACCAGATAGCTGTAGAATCAGGAATTCAGACTTTAAAAGAAGCGTATGCAGTAGAACTAAGATTAGTTGAAGACCGGGATTTCAGAAGGCGAATTTTTGATTTGTACAAAAATAAAGTCTGGCCGGCATTGCAGTCATCCATGGCTTAATCTTTCCTAAATCTTTTAAACACAATTGTTTTCCTATTTCTGGTAATGCTCATTAAAGCTCAGGAAATCACTGCTGCCGGTGTAAAAATCACTCTCACGGAAAAAGGCCAGCCGGTAGGCCGTGCTTTTCTGTATCTCCTGCGGAATGAATTGCATACTCGGCCTTTCGGTTTTATGGAAGATGTCTTTGTCGAAGAACTGTTTAGAGGCCAAGGATACGGAGAGAAACTGGCAAAAGAGGTAATTGCAGAAGCAAAGAAACGGAATTGTTACAAGCTCATCTGCACCAGCAGATTTAGCAATGATAAAGCGCATCAATTGTATGCAAAGCTAGGTTTTAAAGAGCAGGGAAATGAGTTCAGGATGGATTTCTAAAAATGAAATGCACCGGCCGTGCGGTGATAGCTTAGTCCGAATCCCAATAGGAATCTGGCGAATTCTTTATTAAGTAAGTTGAAGACGTATAAATATTTTTCTGTTACGATAGTTTTTCATCAACTAATTTCTGTAACATTATAATAATCTCTTCTATTCTTTTCGCATTAGTCTTGATGTAACTAGCTTTTATGCTAAAACCTTCATACGAAATCTTGTTTCGATAATCACGTAATTCTTGAATAAATCTTTTTGTAGCTGTACTAAGCTTATATTGATCACAAACATAATCAATTATTATCTGATGTGCTCCTTCACCTTTTATCTTAACTCCATATACAGAAGTAATTGCTTCCATCAATTTCCGGACGATATCGTAATAATCTGTCAGCGTATTAGAAGGGTATTTTTCTTTATCTGTTTCTTTTAATCTCTCAAATGTAACCAGAGCCATCTCTCGTAATGACTTTGCTTTTTGTCTATCCGGTTGGACTTTGATAATCATTACAATGCCTCTAGATAACCTTCCAACACCACCCCATTTATAATATTATTCTTTAATTCTTTCGGATATTTCTTAAAATCATCCTTGAAATGCAATTGAATGTTTCTATTCAACATCTTTGTAAATTTAGATACATCCACTTTTTCTTCTTTAGATTCGATGAAGAGATCTATGTCGCTGTCTTCAAGATCTTCCCCACGCTGATAACTCCCAAACAGGACAATACACTTTGGCATGAGCGAATCTTGTAAATAACTGATAAGATTGGAGTTCTGCAATTCTAGAAGATTAAACATCTTTTTGTAGGTTTTATAGTTTTTATTGTGTATCTCTGCCCTGAAGATAGGAAATTTTCTGTCTCCTCTCTTTTCTACTGAATCCTTAATGATTGATAACTTGATCAGGGTTTGCAAATGAGTTTTAGTGGAAGTATGAGACAAATCAGCCTTTTTACTGATTTCCAGCAGATAATGGTCTTTGGTAGGTTCTCTAAAGAAAACGCCTGCGATAGCTAAAATACTACATTTTTGTAACATATGCTACATAAATGTAATACTGCTTTTAAAGATTGTGCTACATTTTTGTAATGCATGTTACTTTTTTGTAATAGGCGATTCATAATTGGATAATATTGTCCATTTCTGGTAGATGTTGGGTGACTACAAGAAGAGGAAGATGTAGTCACTTATCTAAACGTTAGGATTTACTCTTATCAAGATGTTTTCCATAATTTTAGAAAGGATTATAAACTTATTTTAATAACAACGCCGTTTAGAGACATAAAATGTTTGAGGATAGAAGAAATTAAAGTATCGCATTGAGAGACTTAAGAGCTATATTTTCTTTACTAAAAATCGACTTGACTCCTCGATTAGAAGCTAAATTTATTACGAAGTATGATCTTAAGTACAATCAAGTTTGACACTTTTTCATTATTTTAAGTGGAAAATAGTATTTGACAGTTTGGT
>CAYJVI010000133.1:0-2826 GCA_964373595.1 uncultured Methanosarcinales archaeon
TCCAATAGGTAGAAAGGCTTTGACAGCGGTTCGAATCCGCTCGGGGCTATTTTTTTCAAAATCGAAATGCTTATTAATACCTACTTGTTTCTATTTCTTTATGAGGACTAAGGTTTGGATGTGTTTACTTGCTCTTCTGGTTATTTTTGTAGTCAGTTGTGCGCCAAAGGTACAGGAAGCAGCGCCGGAATCGGAAACGGTTTCCGAAGAAGCTGTTGCAGAAGCATGTGCTGACAGCGATGACGGCAATAATGTTTTAGTTGCAGGTACGACCACAAAAGGAGATGTTTCTGAAAAAGACTATTGCTCTTCCGCAGACCAAGTAGTTGAATTTTATTGTAAAGATAACGAAGTTGAATCTGCTCTTACTCCATGCCCTGCAGGATTAGAATGTAAAGACGGCGTGTGCGCAGCAAAATCAGCAGTTCCAGCAAAAGAGCCGGTGAAGGAAGAAAAAGGAGACCAATGCGTTGACAGCGACAGCGGAAAAAAATACGATGTATTAGGAGTAACCGCGAAAGGATCAGAATCCAAAACCGACAGCTGCGACGGAAAAAATGTAGTGGAATATTACTGTGAAGATAATACTGTGAAATCCAAAACCGATGCTTGTCTCCAAGGCCAGGAATGCAAAGGCGGTGTTTGTACGGCTCTCGCTTGTGTTGACAGTGATGGCCAAAATTACTTTACCGCCGGCAAAGTAACCTGGAAGAATCTTGATAATGCCGATTTTTGCAACAATAAGTTTGAGCTGGTCGAGCGTGTTTGTAAGGATGATGCTTTGGCTGACCTCATATATTCCTGCGGTGAGGGATATAAATGTGAAACTGCGGCTTGTGTGGAAAGTTGTTTTGATTCCGACGGCGGCTCATTTCCTGATGTTGCTGGTGTGGTAAAAAAAGGAGCGCAAAATTATTCTGATTTTTGTCCCGAGAGTAGCCAACTAACGGAATATGGTTGCTTTGGAGAAAGTGTAGCAGACGTTACTTATCCAGCTTCTCAAGGATACCAATGTAAGAATGGCGCAATAGTAGAAGCTTGCACCGAAACTGATGGTGGCAGAGATTACACAAAGGCAGGAACTACCTATGAGGGTTCAGATGTGTCCAAATCAGACAAATGTCTGGATGAAAACACGCTTAAAGAATATTACTGCGATCCAGATCCTTCCAAGGGGATGTATTCTCAAGACTACGCATGTACTGCGGGGTATGCTTGTTCAAATGGGGCTTGTGTGGAAAGTTGTTTTGATACGGATGGGGGAGCAGTTTCAAATCAGGCAGGTTATGTTAAAAAAGGGGAGCAGATATCTCTGGATGTGTGCATAAGTAGTAGCGAGTTAAAAGAGTACATTTGCTTTAATCTAATGCCCAGCCCACTTACACTAAGTTGTCCAAAAGGATGCGTCAGCGGCGGCTTTGGTGGCTACTGTAAGCCTTAAAATTTGATACTAAGTTTTTTTTTCTGCGTAACATTTTTAAATGAGCTCTATAATTAAGCTTCATTCGAGAGACAGATCGGTGAAAGCTTGTCTGTACTGGAGATGAAAGTTAATCTCATTCTCTGAATAATAAAAAATATAATATGGAGTTGACAAAATGGCACGCATGCATTCACGAGGGCGGGGAAAAAGCGGAAGCACTAAGCCGCTGAAAAAAGTACAAGCATGGGCTCCGTACAAAGGAGCAGATGTAGAAAAACTGGTAGTAAAGTATGCCAAAGCAGGAAAGAGCACTTCTGAAATAGGGCTTATACTGAGAGATACGTATGGTGTCGGAAGTGTAAAAGCGCTGACCGGAAAGAAAGTTTCTGAAGTTCTGCAAGAGAAACAATTAACCAAGGAAATGCCGGAAGACCTGCGCAATCTCATCAAGAAAATGGTCTATATCCAGCGCCATAGGGAAAAAAACAAGCATGATGAAACTGCCAAGCGCGGTTTGCTGCTGACCAACTCCAAAATCAGGCGTTTGGTTAAGTATTATCAAAGAACCGAAAGATTACCGGCAGAATGGAAGCTGGATATGGATAGGTTGAAGATTTATCTGGAATAGGGGATTTTGAAAGAATATTCAAAATACCCTTTGAAGGATTTTCCTTCAATAGATTTTTAATTTTTTTATTTTATATCTTTATTTATCTTACAGGGGGTGTTTGGAGACGCACACCAATGATCATAGAATCTGAAATGTTTGGATTGAAAGTACTTTACCTCACTTTTCCTCAACAGGAAAGAATGATACAGGTAGATTTTGCGCCAGGTTCTTCTTTTGATATTAAATATGAGAATTATACTACAAAGTTATTAGAAGCAACAGGAGTAGACGAAAGACAACATCGTTTTGGTATAGAATTCAAATCACTAAATGGTGGACAGGCTAAACTTCTCTTACATTCCCACTTCAATAGAACGGAAATAAACCTGGATGATATTTCTCTTTCACCCGAAGGTTTAGAGAGACATCTCGAAGAAACAAAAAAATATAATTACAGTCATGAAATCGTCCAGCAGACAGCAAGAGAGATTTGTTCACGGCTTCCAGTTCAGCACAAGAACAATCCTTATGCACAGATAGAAGGGATTGTTTCCTGGATAAGAGATAATGTGAAAGGGGTACCTCTTCCTTCAAAAACTTTGGATGCAATGGAGGCGGTAATAAAAAAAGGAGAATGGAGTCCTCTGGAAGTTCTAAGTTTGCTTTTGAAAGAAGATTATGTTAGAACATTCATCCCACTAATCAAAATTAACCATGATAAAACAGAAGCACGGGCAATTGCTAAAGATCTTGCTTATCAGGCTATAGATATTGATCATCACTTTATGATAGC
>CAYJVI010000134.1:0-2757 GCA_964373595.1 uncultured Methanosarcinales archaeon
ACTTCTTCTTCACTCAATTCCAATTCCCTGGCTATGTCATTTCCAGCGCCCTTTCTAAACATAACCTGTAAATAAGGAACTTGCTGTCCTGCAACAGAAGTAGAAGTATGCGTCCTTGCTGCCAATTTCTGAGCAATTTCTTTTTTCTTGGCATTTTTCATCTTAGCCTGCCACAAACGCAGGAAACGCATGCTCTGCCGGTACGCCACAAACTCTGAATTCCGTTCATCTTTGGCTGACGAAATTCCCGCAGTCAGTAAATCATTGATATACGCTAAGAAACGCCAATGCTGCCGGTTCATGATTCGTCCCTGAAATACGTCTGCCCGGGAGAGATATTCGTATCCCTTTGCTAACGCCCTAGCCGGGAGATATTCTTTGGGCATGTTTTCGTCAATCCAATGAATGACATCTCTTGGTTCCATATCAACATTTTCCAGTGCTGGCAGTGCTGTATCTGCCGAAGAGGACTTGAATATGATCATAAGAGCGTTAAGAATGGTGTCCATTCTTTTCCGGTCAGAAAGAGTGGAAACTTGTTCAAAAGAAAGATTTTTTTTCTGAGAGCAGCTGTGAAGATCTATCAGGGCAGCACGCAGATCTCCATCCACTTGCCGGGATAAAGAATTGATCGCTTTCTCATCAAACTTGATCTCTTCTTGTTCACAGATCCATTGCAGGCAATGCGCTACCGTGCGGTACTGTAATTTGTGATAAGATATAACCTGCGATGCTTTTGCCAGGGCTTTGAATTTGCTGTCTTCGATATCATTTGCGGTCAATATGACTGGAAAAGAAGATTTTTCTATCGCTTTGAGCAATGCAGGAATACAGCCCCGATCAGCAACCCCGGAAATATTATCCACTTCATCGATGAGAACAACTTTAGGCGTAAAGAAAAGCGACTGCTGTCCCAGCGCTGAATTAAGAAATTGAGTAATGTTCTCGGCATTGCGCATGTCAGAAGAATTTAATTCCACCACGTCGTACTTTAATTCTTTGGCTAAGGCATAGACAGAAGAAGTTTTCCCGCAGCCGATAGGGCCGAGCAGAAGAGCGGTTTTGGTTTTCTTTTGCTTGTAATTAACCATAAAATCCTTTAATTCTTCGACTGCTTTCTGCTGTCCAAACACCTGATTGGAATTCTTGGGCGCGTATTTGATGGTGAAAAGAGACATGGGATCATAAGAAAAGGTACTGCTTTTAAAGATTTGTCTAATGCTGCGGTCCAGAATGGTGGAAAAGGTCGCCCTAGCCGAGTGCTCGACCTATCCTCGCCATTAAAATTGGAAAGGAACCTCAGCTTAATCACACATCTTTTCTATTCCTCATTATACTGTCGAAATACTCCGTCTGGAAGTTGGTATCCTTTTATCTCTTCCAAAGTCATAAAGACATCAATGAGCTTTAATGCTTCCGGGAATTTTATCCTTAATTCGTTGATAAATTCTCTTAATTCTGTTGAATTCTTTGCTATGAATCCAATATCATAGTCCCAAGGACCAATATATTTGTAATAAAAAATCACTTTAGAATGATTTCTGAAGAATTGCTGGATATTAATAAGCGTTTCTTGGTCAAACCTGGTTAGTTTGAGTTGTATTCCGTACCATTCATAACCAAATTTTTTAAAATCAAGAGTGAGACTATATCTCTTTATGATTTTTGTTTTTTCTAGATCCTTTATTCTTTTTTTAATGCCGTTTGCAGTTAATCCTATCTTTTGGGACAGTTCTGCATAATTGACCCGAGCATTTGAATTCAGGAGAGTCATTATTTGATAATCTATCCCATCTAGTTTTTTAGTAGATTCTTTTACTACTTTTTGTCGCATTATGCTTGCTTTTCTTTCTAAATATTTCTCAAAAAAATATTCTCCCTGAATCAACTCTAAGAGTATATAATCTCCAATGTGTGCTTCAAATTTTAGGAGAATTTCGTCCAATATAATGTTCACTGCTATGTGTTCAGGCACATATATGTCACAAATCAGAGTCCATTTACCGGCTGCAGTACCGATCCAGCTAATATATTTGTGTTCTTTTAAGTACACAAGAATCTGTTTTTCTGTATCTCCAGTTAGGTGATTTAATTGTGCAAATAAAACGTGGTGTTTAATTCTTAATGCTCGTTCATCAAATTCAGTTACGAAATCTTTTATGATGCTTTGTTTAATAAGTCTTTTTAGTTTATAATCAACGTTTTCCCTGCCCAACTTTATTTTTCTGCCTATCGAGGTAGTACTTTCTTTTGCATTTGAAAGCAATAATTCAATGATCTTTCTGTCGAAAGCATCAAGTTTTAGGTTCATTTTTTACATTAACGAACTGCATTATATAAATAATTCGTTTTTGTTAGTTTTATGTATTATACATTTTAAATATAAGAACAACCTAGAAAGAAATAACAATAGGAGGAAACAATAAAAAATGCCACCAAGCGGATTTAGTCAGGAAGCAATAAACGGTTTACTTGCATTTGTAGGAGCTGCTTACGAGAATACTCTGGATAGATACAGAGGTAAAAGTCTTTCTGAAAGAGAATACTTAGAAGAGAGTGCTGGGTACTTGGAAAGCGTTGTAAAATCAACAGCCCCTTTAGCTGTGAATGGGGCGGTTTCTCGTGAAGGTATAGAAGGATTAGCAACATTTGTCACGATAAATTATAGGGATTTAATAACTGAAATTAACCAAGGTAAGAAGAATGAAGGTCAAGCTATTCAAACAGAATTGTCCAATATAGGCAGATATCTTGCTC
>CAYJVI010000135.1:0-2738 GCA_964373595.1 uncultured Methanosarcinales archaeon
CCAAAAACAAAACTCTTATAAATGGAAAAGTTTTCCTTAGATATCAATACGGGAGCATATAGTTTCTCGTAGTATAAAAGAGAGGTGATTGTTGAATGGCAAAAAAATTCAGTGGAGCCGGAAATCTGCTTGGCGGCTGGTCATTTTTAGTGGGGCTAGTTCTCGCAGTGCTTCTTGGATTGGGGTTTACCGGCGCATATGGGTCACAGATGTTGTGGGCTGTATTCTTACTGGGATTAGTAGTAGGATTGTTGAATATTACAGCAGGAGAAACATCAGCATTTTTGACTAGTGGAACAGTGTTAGTATTGGTATCATACCTTGGTGCAAGTGTTTTGAGTGATGCAGCAGCAACAGGGTTGTTGGGCGTTGACGTTTTAGTTAATGTACTAAACTCCGTTTTGACACTATTTGTTCCAGCGACGATGGTAGTAGCTCTTCGGGCAGTGTTCGGCTTAGCAAGAAATTAAGCCTTTGTTTTTCTTTTTTTTAATTTGTTTATACTTATTTAGAACGATAAACTTTATTAATATTCTATATTTTGCTCACCTTGATGCGGTAGTAGTATAGTGGTTAGTATGCGGCCTTGCCAGAGATTCCCGAGAAACCTAAGGTTTCTGGGCACCGAAAATCTTGATTTTCGAGTGTTTGCGAAAAATCTCGTAAAAAGCGGGCGACCTTCGGAGTTTACTCCTCAGTCCCCCTTGACGAAAGATTGTAAAAGTCTGTAATGAGGCTGTGACCGGGGTTCGAGTCCCCGCTACCGCATTTCATCTATTTCTTTGAGTACAGATAAGCATTTAAATTTCAATAAAATCATTTTCTCCAGCAGCCAGATTCGAAAGAAGAGGTTAAGCTTGTAAAATCCAGCTGGTTAGTCTGATGACGGTAAAACCTGTCTCGAAAGTTCTGGGCTGCTGTTTATGAAAATGTCTTCACACCATTTAGATGAAGGGCCTGATTTTATTTCTCATTATGAAGAAAAAGTAGCGGAAGCAGTATATTTTCTACAAAAACGTGTTCATCTCCAGCCAAAATTTGGCGTAGTGCTTGGCTCTGGTTTAGGAAATCTAGCTGAAGCAATAACGACCTACGACATCATTCCCTACCAGGAAATCCCACATTTTCCAACTCCTACTGTAGAAGGGCATGAAGGCATATTAATTGTCGGCAATCTGGAAGGCGTCGAGGTCATAGGATTAAAAGGAAGAAAGCATTATTATGAGGTTGCAGATTTGCCGGGAAATGCGGGAATGCTGCAAGTGGTCTTTCCAGTTCATGTTCTTGCTGGATTACATGTTCAAAATTATTTTGTCACTAATGCAGCAGGAGGATTGGATCAGAAATATAATGTTGGCGACGTGATGCTTATCAAGTCCCATATAAATCATCTTCCCAATCCGCTTCTGGGCAGAAAGCATAATTTCGTACGGGTAGATACCGGCAAACCAGTGGAGAGATTCCAGCCCATGAATGGCGCCTATGATAAATCCCTTCGGGATTTGTTGCATGAAGCTTTGGGAAATGACTGGACGCATGTTCATAAAGGGGTGTATCTTGCCGTTACTGGCCCTACTTATGAAACTGAAGCAGAATGTCTTGCTTTTCGCAGAAGTTTGGGAGCAGATGCAGTAGGAATGTCCACTGCGCCTGAAGTTATCGTTGCCATAAATAGGGGAATGAAAGTCGTGGGGATGTCGTGCATTACCAATAAGATTGACATTGACGGCACTAAAATGGCCAGTCAGGAAAAAGTGCTGGAAAGATTATCAACTATGGTGCAGAAGTTTTTTGCCCTGTACAAACAAAGATTTATATAGTTATTATTTGTTTATTTTGTAGAAAATATATGGTTAAGAAACTATTTTGGGTTCTGGTTTTGTTTGCTCTTGTTTTTACTGCCGGCTGTGAAAAGGTTCCTGTTCAAAAATTGGAAACACCGTCAGTTCCAGATGCTGTTCAAGATACAGAGAACGAAACTACAGAACAACCAGAAACCATCTCCTGCGAATACAATAGCGATTGTTTGGAAGGATTAGTATGCATCAATCAGAAATGTGGTACGCTCGCCAGCCTGTATAAAACTGACTGCGAAGAGAAGTGCGCCATTACTGGAGTGGAAGTAAAAACCAGCGACGGAGAAGAATACGGCTTATCATTAGGTCAGGGAAGTTATACTGCTGCAGGCGCATTAGAATGGAAGCTATTGAAAACGCCGGATTATTGTCAAGGAGAAAATCCTTTAGTGGCCGTCAATATCATCAAGAAGACCACGGGAAAGGTGGTGGGCGAGCAGGTCTTAACCCTGCATAAAGGAGATACCAGTGCAGTAGTCACTCATCCGACTGTCAAGAGGGTGGCATTTACGGCGACGTTAGCTGACGTGAAAGAAGAGTGTTCTTAGTTTTTTGCACTTTTGTAATAAGGTAATAAAAAGTGGCCCTGCCGGGAATTTCACCAGTTATCACGATTAGTTTTAAGTGACTAAGCGAATGCAATGAGCGCAGTCGCTCCGCCTCTCAAGTGGCGTGACACTTGATTTGAACCCAGGACCTCTGGCTTTCCAAGCGGATTAATGGTGTTTACGATTGATCCATTAACGGTCATATAAGACCAGCGCTCTAAACCAGGCTGAGCTACAGGGCCAAAGCCAGAGGAAGTATTATTCTTTAAAAGGTTTGTTATGGTTTATTGGTTTGGTCTCTTTTCTAACTTCTTTTTAAATTATTTTTAAATAA
>CAYJVI010000136.1:0-2725 GCA_964373595.1 uncultured Methanosarcinales archaeon
CAAGAAGAATTTTAAGTCTGCCTGTTTATCCGGAATTGACGGATGAGCAGGTGATGATGGTTATCGATGAGATCAAGAATTTTTTTTCTAGAAAATAATGTTCTTACCTTTTACTATTCTTGTTAAAATTACTTGGTTCTCAACTCTTTAATCGTTTTAATCAAATTTTCAGTCGTAATCGAATATTTCTTCATCAAACTTGCCTGCGATCCATATTCATCAGCAAAAACATCAGGAATGGCTATGCGTTTGAATTTCTTAGGTTGTGGAAAATTCGCTTCTGCTAAAATTTCAGCTGTTGCGCTTCCCAGACCTCCTATAATAGTATGTTCCTCTATGGAGACTACTACTGGTACTTTCGCAGCATAGTTTCTGATAGCATTTTCATCAAGAGGTTTGAGGGTATGATGGTGGAGTACAGCTACATTTAGGCCTTCTTTCTTTAATTCGTCTGCGGCATCCATGGCTATCTTCAAAGTAATCCCGGTTGTTACTACCAGAGCATCTTTTCCTTCCCGAACTTGCACTGCTTTGCCAATCTCAATTGGAAGTTTTTCATCAGTTACCAACGGATCATTCCCTTTGGCTACTCTGATATACACCGGACCTTTGTGATGCAGAGTAAGCTCCATGATCTTTTTCATCTCAAGAGCATCGGCGGGAGCAACTATGGTCATATTAGGAATAGCGCGAAGAATGCCCAGATCATCAATAGCCTGGTGTGTCGGCCCTAACGGAGCATACACCAAACCCCCCCCGTTAGCGATCAAACGAACATTGGCTTTATGCAGGCAAAGATCTACCACAATCTGTTCAAAGCATCTCCGAGTTAAAAAAGTAGCGATGGTATTGACATACACTATTTTACCTTCCAGAGCTAATCCCGCAGCCATGCCGATAATATTAGCTTCGCTGATCCCTTCCATGAAAAAACGGCCGGGCATTTCTTTTTTGAATTGTTTTAGAATATCATCGCTTAAATCTGAACCGATGAAGAAAACAGTATCATTCTTCTTGGCCAGTTCTAAAATCATATTTATAGCGATCTTTCTCATTTTTATTCTCGTAACCCTTGGTAGAGAGCGCTGGTCTCTTCTTCTTTTAAGGTGTTTTTATGGTGCCAGGACATATTATTTTCTATAAAAGATATCCCCTTTCCTTTGATGGTATGACAAATGATCAGGTTGGGTTTTCCTTCCTGGAAAGGCGCCTCTGAAAGCACCGACTTCAATTCCTCAATATTATGTCCTGCAACTTCCTTCACCGCAAATCCAAAACTTCTCCACTTATCGGCGAAAGGTTCAAGATCCTGGATTTCAAAAGTAGATCCAGAGGACTGGTGCTTATTATAATCGACAATCACCATAAGGTTGCTTAGTTTATGCTTTCCTGCGCACATGGCCGCTTCCCAGATCGAACCTTCGTTAGATTCCCCGTCACCGATAACCACGACGGTGCGATAATTCTTTTTTTCATATTTTGCATTTACAGCAAATCCAATCCCTACAGAAAGACCATGGCCTAAACTTCCAGTGGAAACCTCTATGCCCGGAACTCTATGCTCAGGATGTCCTCCAAGCAAGCCATCACTTTTGCAGAACTTATCCAGTTCTTCATTTGGGAAAAATCCCTTCTCGGCAAGAAGAACATATAAAGCCAGGCAGCCATGGCCTTTACTGAGAATGAACCGGTCCCTCTCAGTCCATTTTGGGTTTTTAGGATCGTATTTTAAAAAATCATCAAAAAGAACCCTAAGTATCTCCACTAAAGAGAAAGCTGACGGTATATGGCCCCGGCCGCCGATTTCCACCATCCTGATGATGCGTTCCCGCAATTCTTTTGATCTTTGATCGAGTTTTGTTGAATTCATTTTTTTTATCTAAATTTTATCTGAATTTAGAAGAAATATCACCTTTATTTATCTTATGTAATAGCTGTTCTGCTTTTTGGAGCTGTTTGGCAAGGAGGTCTCGGTTATCCAGGTCTTTATCTGCAAAGGTACGCCGGCGCAAGTTATCCGGGATAAATTCGTTCAATATCAATAAGCACCAAATAAGGCCAAACAAAGGATAGATTGTTTTTAACCGTTTAGTAAAATTGCCCTGGTTAAAAGTTGGCAGGAGATTTTGAAGAAATCTTGCCTGTAATTGTTCCGGCAAACTCATCCCGGGATGGAGCAGGAAATCGGAAATCATTTTTGCCGGGTCATCCCACCCGAAATATTCAAAGTCAAGGAACACTATTTGGCCATCGCTCTTTCTCAAGGCATTGTGAAAGCCAAAATCAGACGGGCTAAGGGTTCTTTCGTCCATGGGCAGTTCGGAAAAGTGGATATCAGCTTTGGTCATATTTTCTGTGCATTGCTGTAATATTGCCTTAAACGAAGGAGCAAATTTTTCTTCTAAAAAAGCGCGGAGCTTTTGATGTTCTTCACTTTCTGCAGGAAGCGAGCCTAATTTTTTTAATCGTCGCTCTAGAATATTCACTATGTCTAGCGTTGAAAAACAAGCTGCGGAAGCTGCTGGAAGCGCGCTACTTTCAGGATCGCGGGAAAGTTCTTTTAATCTGATAAGAAAATCTGTTGCCGCATCAATATCATTAGCTAAAAGTTCTGAAGAAGATATTTTTTTTCCGTCAATGAACTGATAAACTGCACAGTTTCTTTTAGTATCAGAGGCTATGGGCTTAGGGATGCATCGCAGTCCTTTGTTCCAGAGAAATTGCA
>CAYJVI010000137.1:0-2677 GCA_964373595.1 uncultured Methanosarcinales archaeon
CTTCAACAAAATATAGGTAAACTATATAAATAACAACCCGATTTCTGAGTAAAATATGGTAGGTGATTCATAATGTTCTGTCCAACATGCGGTTCGATATTACGGCCAAAGGATAAAGGAGGCAAAAAGGTGCTTTTCTGCAGCTGCGGCTTTTCCAAAGCACCGGAAGAAGAAACTGCTGAATTACGGGAAAAGGCTAAAGGGATGAAGAAAATTGAAGTAGTAGAACAAATTGAGACTCATCCCAAGATTAAGACTCCTTGCGGCAAGTGCAATAATACCGCAGCATATTACTGGACCCAGCAAACGCGAGGCGCAGATGAGCCGGAAACACGGTTCTTTAAGTGCACTAAATGCAATTACACCTGGAGAGAGTACTCGTAAATGGCGCTTACGCCTGCTGAAATGCTGGAAAAGATAGAAGGAAGCAAAGAGTATAATGCCTGGAAGAAAAAACATCCAAAAGGATACCTTTCTCATTTTTTTTGTCCAATTACTGCAGATTGTGAATTGAAAAGCGATTGGGAAGTGGGATTTTATGACTCGGCTTCTGAGAAAATGACCGTTTTTGCCTGCGGAGAAACCATAACCGTCAAGGAAAATGAAGATGATGTTTTCAAGAAACCAGGACAGCAGGTAGAAGAACTGGACATAAAGTCAGTAAAAATTCCTTTTGCCAAAGCAGTGGATATGTTTGCCACGCATGTCGAAGAGCTCTTTCCGAAAGCCGGCCGGGGAGATGGTTTTGTGATTCTTCAGAATTTAGAGCAAAAAACATTATGGAATTTTACTTTTATCACTAAAGCGCTGAAGTTCATTAACCTGAAAATCAGCGCAGAAACAGGAGAAATTTACGCTCACTTGAGCATGGATTTGGTTGATAGGGGAACTAGTTAATATGAGGATTGAACTTAAGTTGGAAAATCTTGTTGAAGGGGATTTGATTGAAATAGAACTAAAAGTTAAACGGCTTTACAGGGACTACCAGTCTTGTCCAAGATATCGTGGTCGAAGATGCGAATTTGAGGATCACAACCTTACATATCCACCTTATTTACATTGGCACGTAGAAAAATCAAAAGAAACAAAAGGGCCATACCAGTTTACAAAACAATCCGAGGATTCTAGACGTATTAAAAATATACATGGAATTGATAATGATGGGCATATAGTGAGTATAGCAACAGAGGTCATAAGCCAAGAATATAGGCATAAAATAACAAGAGTGAGAATATTAAATCAAAATGCTTAAAGCACTTTTTAAAAATAGCCTTCGTGAAAGATAAAAAACCATTTCTTGTTTCAAGAATAATAATTTAAACACTATATTTTCAATATCAACAGTCTTTATATACTTCAACTTGTTTCTTTTTTTTACGATAGATGTTGTTAAAAGAGGTGATAGATTTTTCATGTCTAAATCAAGCCCTAAAATTTCTTTCAATGCCCAGAAGAAATGCAAGAAGTTAGACGAGTTTTGTACTGAGGAAAAGAAAGAAGAAAAAGAATAGTTACTGATACCCGTATAACTTATTTACTTCCTGCTGGATTACTTTGGCCACATTTTCAATTGATTTTGAACCGTCGATGATAACTATTTTTTCTTTATCACTTAATTTTTGCGCAGCAAGAAGATAATTCTGACGCACTTGTTGCTGAACAGCAAGACTATCAAAATATTCCGGTGTTCGCTGCTGGTCTTTTCCCATCCTCTGCATGGCAACATCCACAGGAACATCTACGAGAAAAGTGAGATCCGGGATATGCAAGCCTTCATGCAGCTTCATTAATTCGTCCAGATCCATTCCCTGTACAGACTGATAGGCAAGAGTTGAAAGCTTATAGCGATCGGAAACTACCTGCAGACCTGCGTTAATCGCTGGTTGAACAACATGATTAAGATGCCATTTTCGATCATTCACAAACAAAGCTGTCCAGTAATCAGGCTCATCAACAAGTGTTTCTTCAGGCAATAAATTTCCCATCAGCCGGCGGCGCAATTCTAACCCATACGGAGACAGCTTGGTCGGCTCCCGAGTAAGAGTAACAACATTTTTCTTGTCTTTTTCGAAAAGATATTGTGTCAACAGCGCGGCTTGAGTACTCGTACCTGCACCATCTATCCCTTCTAGGACTATGAATTTGCCCGGTTCCATTTATCTTTTCACGTATTTCACAAATGAATATCCTTGCTTATCTTCTCTTTTCTGCTCTTTCCACTTAGCAGGATTTATTTCCGGAAAGAAGCGCGCCTCTTTGCCATACACGGTTTGATCAACATGAGTGATTTCCAAAGCATCCGCGAGAGGCAGAGCTGCTTTATAGACCTGCTGACCGCCGCCGATGAAAATTTTGGCGTAATTAATTCCGTCCACAAACATTCTTCTGTCGCCTAAATTATAAATCGCTTCTTCTAAAGAGCGGGCAACATAGACGCCATCTTCACGAAACGATGTATCGCTGGTTAACACAACATTTTGCCTCTCCGGAAGCGGACGGAATTTCTTAGGAATGGATTCATAAGTAACCCGGCCCATAATAACAGGATGGGGGGTGGTAAGAGTTTTAAAGTGTTCAAAATCTTCCTTAATTCGCCAGGGAATTTTTCCTTCAATGCCAATAACATTATTTTGCGATACTGCCGCTATTAAGATTATTTCTGGTTTTTTCATGGTAT
>CAYJVI010000138.1:0-2664 GCA_964373595.1 uncultured Methanosarcinales archaeon
GTATTAGCAATACTATTAAAATAATAGACTTTTTTGTCTTTGTATCTGAGAAGCACGCCGATGTTGTCTGAACCGTCTAAGGTGGTGGTAATGTTGTCGCCTAACTGCAAATCTTTTTTATGGACATTCTTTTCTTTTTTGTAAATTTTCAGGAGCGTTTCCATCGTTTTGGGATGGATGGCATACATGAATTTGGAAGGGAGGTCATACTTGCGGCTGATACTTAGATTTTCTTCGTGCAGTACTAAGCAGCCTTGGGGATACTTTTCCAGCTTTAGGATAGGGCTGAGAATTGGTTTCATATTTACCTGGTGGGCTAAAGCATTAGGATACAGCAGCTTTACTTTGTTTCTTCCCAATGTAATCCCGCTAGGATCGCGGATGTCTTCTACTAAAAATTCATGGATTGACCAGGTAATCATGGCCTTACATTTTCGGCTCATAGAAGTATCATATTCAAAATGAATCACTTCCTGCGGCACACCAAATTTTTCTATTCCGTGTCTGACCCACATATTGACATTTCCGGGATTCATGCCGGCGCAGAGTATGTGCCGGGCATTCTTCCATCTATTTCTCCTGGAGAAGATTTCTGTAATTAAGTTTTGGACCGTTTCCTTGTCATCATTTATGGCAGTATTAATGTAATCAACGCCGGCTTCGTTCGTGGCTTCCAGTAAAGGGATAGAATCAGCATCGGTTAAATCCACCACCAAGCCAATTTTATGTTTCTTGAGGATACCCAAATATTCTTTTTTTCTCTCAGGGAGCTGTATTTTTTCATGAATAAAATGGTAGCGGAGATGGTGGTGGTTTAAATATGGATTTTTGACCACTTTTTTATTCTTATCCAGAAGCACCAGCTGGTTGAAGAAATCCCGATGATGCGCTAATTGGTGCAAAAAGGCATTTGCTAAGCCTCCAGATGCTCCCAGAACTAACAAGTTTGGTTTCATGCCTCTTTACCTCTTTTTGAGTAAATGTATTTTTTTAATAATATAAATCCTTCGGTGGTTTCAGGGCCGTTTTTCCGTCGTAAAAAAGAAAGTTTTAAATACTATAAAGAAATACTCTACTTCGGGAAAACAGATGGTTTTCTGACTTTTCAAAAACAAAAGAGGTGGGTTGATACCATGGCTGAAGTTGTGGCAAAAACAGGTGTACGAAGAGCTAAAGGTTACCTTTATTTCGTCGATAAGAAGGGTAATGTCTCCCGCGCTGCTATGAGCAGGGCTGGACGAAAGAAAGGAAAAGCTAAAGTAGAATTAGTGGCCAAGGCTGGCGTCAAGAAAGCTAAAGGATACCTTTACTTCGTCGATAAGAAAGGCAACGTATCACGGGCGAAGATGGCCCGCGGACGAAAAGGCGTAAAGAAGAAGAGAAGGATTTAATTTTTTTTTATCTTTTTTTTACTCCTTTTCCTGATTTTTATATCTTCATTTCTTCCTGAAGTGGCTGGTGTTTCTTTCCTTCCCAAAGCACTTTCTCGCTTTTATCTAATACTTTATCGAGTTCACGCATGGGGTTGATGAAATAAGGCTGTGGGACAGAAAAACTCTATTTCACCATTTGTTGAAGAAAAATAGCTGCTTTTTCCCGGTTCTCCATACATTAGGTAATGACCAAAAGAAAGATATACTTTTCGGTCTTTCCTTCATTCACCAAGTTACTGGTAAAACCAAGCTTATCCGTCGTAAAAGCCTCAAATTTGCTTCAAAATAGAAGAGTTTGGGAAAACTAACTCTGGAAAACTTGGCTTGGATACTCATGTTAGGAAGAATACAACTTTACTGTCCCACAGCCGATGAAATAATAAAAACTTATAAATGCATCGGATTTTGTCTTTGAACGATAATTTTGCCCCCCCCCCGGTAGTACAGAAACATTTATATTTCTCAACAATTTTCTGTTTCATACATTCAAAGAGGTGTTGTCTATGTTATCTAGGAAGAAATTGATGGTTTTGTTTTCTCTACTCATTATAACTTTATTCTTAATTTCCTGTGCTCCCAAGCAGCAGGTTTCGGAAGAGGAAGCGCTGGCTCAATTAGAAGGTCTGTCTGATGAAGAGCGCGATGCTGTTCTGGCAAAGAGCGGCGCATTAACCGGACAAGCGTATAATCTTCCTGCCCAAAGTGTTCCCAAAGTAAAGCAGGTGAAGCAGGTTGCCAAATCGTTTAAATGGCTGGAATGCACCGATGATGATGGCGGAATAAATAATGAAGTTGTGGGTAAAGTGACCGTAAAATATACCTATGGCGGCGGTCCAGTGAAAGAAATCTCCTATACCGATATCTGTCAGCAGGGCACTAATCTGCTCGTAGAATATTACTGCAAGGATAATAACTATGCTACTGCAACTGCAAATTGCCAGTATGGGTGTGAATTAGTGACGCCAACCAGCGGAAAATGTAAAGAAGCATCGTTTGTTGTAGCGCCACCGGGTCCTTCGGAACTTCCTTGCGGAAACGGTGTAGTAGATCCTGAAGAGCAGTGTGATGATCCTCAAGGCGATAGCTCTGGTGAGTTTAGTAAAAATTGCATTAACTTAGGTTTTAATGGTGGTCTCATTAAATGTACGAAAGAATGTAAGTTTGATACAAGTTCATGTAACGAACCACTTTGTGGAGATGGGCTTGTGGTAGGAAACGAACAATGTGATGA
>CAYJVI010000139.1:0-2543 GCA_964373595.1 uncultured Methanosarcinales archaeon
TCGTCCTTGACCCTACATTAGAGCGAGAGGAATATAAGCGAGCTGGATGAATATAGCTACGCACTAACATATAAAACATTAAGACAGCATTTATAAAATTCAAATCTCCTCAGCGAGGGATGAATTCCAGCCGCTTTACTGCCAAGGCAGTTCTTTCTGCTCTTGCGCTTACTTCTGCGGTAGTGATGGGCGCATATTATTTTTCTCCTGAAAAGAAGAAGGGCAACTATATCACACCGGCTGCATCCCTAACCTAGCTACTCCAGAGTAAAAATATTTATGTAGTTCATTTCTTCCTACATTTTCATGAAAGTCTTCTGTTCAGGCATCTCGGGAGTTGGGGCAACGGAGCATATCAAAAAAGCGGTAAAATATGCAAAATTAAACGGAGAAGATATCAAAATATTTAACGTTGGCCAGGAGGTTAAGGATGCAGCCGAGAGATATGGATATCCAATAACTCCTACTGGTGTTCTTGACTTAGGGAAAAGAACTATACATTACTTAACTGGTGCAGTATACGAGAAGATAGCAGGAGAAATAAATAACTATCAAAACTGTATCATTGATGCGCATATTCATTTCCGCTGGAGAGGGGCTGTAACTAATGCGGTTACCCCGAAAATGGCGGAATTGCTAAATCCGGATGTCTATATCACTTTAATGGATTTAGCCAGGCCTATACTGAACCGCCTGAATAGGGACAATGACCAATGGAAATATGAATCTGAAAAGGGAAATCTAACCGTCGAAAACCTTTTAGATTGGCAGAATTATGAAGTCAACACTACCGAACAATGGGCATTACTGCATGAAAAACCGATGTATGTTCTGCCCACCAATGATGCCGTCGATAAGGATTTAGTTGATTCTTTGTACAAAATATCAACAAGGAAAGAGGTTGAAGTTGCTTATGTAAGTTTTCCTATCAGCCATATCAAGAATGATGCTGAAAGCCAGTCGAAGATTGATGCGTTTGTGAAAGAATTGCGGCGATTTAAGGATCTGGCTATCATCAGCCCTCGCGCGGTAGAGCTGCCAGATGACCCTTCAAAAATTGAAGATCAACACACGGTCATGCAGGATTTAGAATGGTTTGTAGAAAAATCCACCAGCAGGATTTTTGTCTATTTCCCTAAGAAGGTGTATTCCAGAGGCGTGGATTCCGAAGCAACAAAAGCAAAAGAGAGCTGCAAAGAAGTCTGGTTCATTGCTCCCAAAGAGATGGAAGATCCATTCACCAACAGCGCTATTCATCAGCGATTTTATTCTCCAGAAGAATGTATTGATAAATTACTCAAAAGCGGGATGGAACGGTATTAGTCTCGGACCCAATAGAAAAGTCTTTAAACTTATAATCTTCTTTTATCAATATGAATTACATCAAAAAAGGACTGCAACGGACACGGTCCTCTATTCAAAATCACAAAGCCCTTTTTGTCAGCCTGCTTATCCTGCAAACAATATTCATACTTTCTTCCGCAGCGTTAGGCACCTATTACTTGGTGCAGATACTGGAAGATACCAGAGGGATTATTGAGCCGTTGGAAAATGCCAATTATGATGCCCGGCAAATTCAGGAAGGCGCAACCTTCACGCCGGAATTTCAGGCCATTTATAACAGCTATAATTCCATGATGCAGAAAATTAAAGCATTTGCCGGAAGGCAGTTCTTTTTGTTCCTTGTCCTTAATGGAAGCCTGTGGATGATGACTCATTGGCTGCTGGAAGAACCAATCCATTGGAAACACAAACCTAAAAAAGCATTCCAATTTTTAGTAAAGATGGCGGTTTCATCAGCAGTCATTTTTGGGCCTTTCTTCCTTCTCTCGTACTATCTGCTGCTGCACTTCATTCGGGTCAGCGAATCATTTAATGATGTACGGCTGGTGATGGAAGTATCAGCAGTTGTATCGGTGCTGTTCTACTATCTCTTCATAACCGCGCTGGCAACTGCAAATGCCTCTTCCTGGAAAAAATTTGCCCGGATGTGGCTGCACTGTTCGTTCAAAAAAATAACTAAAACCTTTCCTCTTTTTGTGCTGGTTATGGGGGCTCTTTTTCTCAGTTCGCTAGCTCTCTACGCCGCAATCAATTACGGAAAATCAATCCTGCTTTTAGCGGCGACGGGAATAGTGGTAATTGCCGCGCTGGTTGTAGCCAGAATATTCTGGATTGCCGGCATACATGAATCAGAACAAGAACATGAAACGCATCATCATTGACACCAATGCCTGGATGGCTGTTGCTGATTTCAAGATAGATTTATTCCTGGCTCTGGAAGAATGCTGTGATTTCCGGTATGAAGCATGCGTATTGCAGGCAACCATAGAAGAATTGCGGAAGATTATTTCTGAACAAAGAGCAAGATATAGGCAGGCAGCGTTGCTGGCCATAGGCATCATCGAAGCTAAAAAAGTAAAGGTGATTCCGGAATTAGGGAATGCTGATGATGTATTGGTGGAGCATTCTAAGAAAGGAGATATAGTATTGACACAAGATGCAGCCTTAAAGAAGAGATTGCAGAAACCGTATCTGACCAT
>CAYJVI010000140.1:0-2523 GCA_964373595.1 uncultured Methanosarcinales archaeon
TTTTGATTTATATTCTATTTACACTTCACTTCCACATAATCAACTTCTACCAGATCATTAAATCCAGCAGTGATATGCACTTGATTCGGTTTCGCATAACAGGGGATGCTACCCCTGGTGCTTCCGTTTATTCGTACATAAAGAGCTCCCTTGGTGGTCTGTAATTCCAGGGTATTATACTCAGGACTAATATCAGAGATCATTTCACTCTCTCCGCAGCGTAATTTCACTATATCATCCGCAGCATAAAGCTCAATTCCATTTCCGAAAATAAATGCCCCGTTGGAAAGGCCTGTTTTCAATTTTAAATTTATGTCCGAACAATGACTGCCAAAGCCATTCCTGGTGCTTATGGAAGAAGCATTGGGCAAAGATAACCAGCTTCCATATACTTCTATGCCTGAATCACTGATAACATTCCATTTAATGGTATTTAAGGAAGTGCCCCTGAAGTAATCACAAAAAATAAGACCTGCACAGTCGCCGTGGTCATCGTTTGCATCATTGCTATTAAGGCTGTCTTCTGCGCAGCCGCCAGTAAGCTTGACATCAAAGGCGGTGATAGTAGTCGTCACTCTAAATCCATGCTTTGAAGGGATAAACACATAGACGTCAGCGACAGACAATTCGGGCATTTCTTTCTCAATGTATTCAACAGCTTTATCCAGATCCCGATCAGAAAAGCCAATAGTTTCAAAAACGTCAAGTTTCTTCATCAGGTACGTGCCGGGCTTCATGAGGGTAACCATTTCTTTTTTATGCAGGCATCCGCCATGTTCCCACTTGTTTTTCGCCCAGGAAAAGAACCTTTTTGCTCCTTCTTTGGATTGTTCTTTTTCATTCCCTCTATGGAGTATCTGCAATGGCGCAGGAGTTAATGAGTATTGGTGTCCGCTGTTATGGAGAGCAATGTTGAGCTGCGGCGCAAATGTCGGATGGGCAACTAAAAACCCTTCTGAAAAAAGATTATCAAAATACAAAACAGCAGCATCCGGAAGAGGATGTTCAGCTGCTGTGATGGCAACTTCAACCTCCTCCTCGGTTTGGCCCTTCGCTACTACTTCTTCACGGAAGTAGGCTTTTCCATCACTATCAGTACTTTCTTCTGTCATTACCACATCTCCCAAGGTTCTGCTCCTCTCTTCCCCGGCGCATCCGGCTGCTGCTAACAGTCCTGCTAACAGCACTCTTTTTTCCAATGACATATAGTGATTTTCCATTGAAATCGAACAATATATAAAGACTATTTGACTGGCAACTATAGAATGAAAAAGGGAGCTTTAGGCCTATCTATTGAAACACTAGTTATAATCATTATTTCCCTGGTAATTCTTTCTTCCGGGATTACGCTTCTATACCAGTTCATCAGCGGCGCAGAGGAAATAAAAGCGCAGTTGGATCAAAAGACGCAGGACGAATTGGAACGCTTATTGGTAAGCCAGGGAAAAAATGTTGCTTTGCCGCTGCATGTGGCTACGATTCAGAGAGGGAAAAGCCACGTTTTTGGGATAGGCATACTCAATACCTTTGATGCTGCAGAAGAATTTTATATCACAGTTGCGCTGAAGAAAGTTGCTGACGATGCTGAGCAGGACATCACCGGCCAGATTGATGTTCAGAAAGTATCTGGCTGGGTTTTATACGATTCAGGAGCGCTATCGATTGAAAGCAACGCCAACCGTAAAGAAGCGCTGCTGGTGCAGGTTCCTAAGGATGCAGTAAAAGGACAGTATATATTTGTAGCGGCTGTAGTTTTAAAAGACGATATCTCCTACGGCAATCCGCAGACCTTTATTGTGAAAGTGATTTAGCACAACATCTCCTTCAGGAATTTTCCCGAATTTCTTGCTTTAGGAACAGCATGCCCAATCAATACTCCTTTCGCTCCTAACATCAATGCCTGTCCTAAATCCTGTTTGGAATGCACTCCTGCGCCGCATAACAGTCTTGTTTTCGGACTGATTTCTTCGACAATTTCTAAAGCTTTGAGAATGACATCCGGTTTCGCTTCCGTTACAGAAACTTCTCCGCCAATTAATTCCGGAGGCTCATAGGCAAGAAAATCAGGCTTGAATTCGGCTACTTTCCGCACTTCTGCAAGACTGGATGCGCAGACTACTGTTTTCAACTGCTGTTTTTTGCATATTTCTACTATCCCCTTAAGATATTCTAACGGAATCTTCCGTTCAGAATGATTTAATACTGTTCCCTGCACCCCAATTGCTTTCAGTTCTTCTGCAGGAATCCTGCCGGTATGCGCGCCCAGGGAAATATTATCGGTATGCTGTGAAAATACCGTTAAAGAGGTTTTGTCGGCGATTTCTTTCAGCGTCAAAAGAGATGGCGCAACCACAATATCATACTCTTTCGAGCGCACTTTTTCTATCTGTTTTGCTAAAGCCAGAGCCCTTTTCCCTGCGGCTTCCTTATAGGTTTTAAAATTGAGCAGGATTAATGGTTTCATGTGCAGGTTATTTCTGTTTTTTAAGCTGGTTTAAACTCTTGAATAAATATCGCAGGATA